>NZ_CP022242.1:601645-902467 GCF_003351865.1 Methanofervidicoccus sp. A16
GTACTAAATTTATTCCAATTTCCGGAACTTTTCCCAGGCGTCCTCTGCTGCGAGAACTATAGGATCTACAACCATAGATACTGGAGGGGCGTAGGAGAACTCCATATTAACTAACTCTTCACAGGTAACTCCCTTCAATATTCCAAGGGACATGGCGTCTATTCTCTCAGATACTCTCTCTCCTCCAACTATCTGGCAACCTATGAGGGTTTTATTCATGTCGAAGATTAACTTTACATATATAGGTTTTCCTCCAGGGTAGTACCTAGCCCTTGTGAGGGCCTTTGCCTTACCTACTACTACCTCCAATCTATTCTGATGAGCCCTAAGTTCACTTATACCAGTACCTCCTATCTCTAAATCTCCTATCTTAGACACCATGGCGTTTAAAACAGGTTTAAACTCTGAAGGAATACCGGCGATATTTCTTCCTGCCACCTTACCCTGTCTCACTGCAGTTGATCCAAAGGGCGAGAGTGTTACCTGTTTTGTTATGAAATCCACTGTTTCTACACAGTCTCCCACTGCGTAGATGTTTGGAACAGAGGTTTCCATCTTACTGTTTACCTTTATGGCAAGTCTCCCTATTTCACATCCAGCCTTTCTACCTAGTTCTAAATTTGGCCTCGTTCCTGTAGCCATTACCACCATATCACAACTGTAGGACTTCTCTCCTACTACAACCCCCTTTACTCTATTGTTCTCATCTCCAAGGATCTTACTAACAGGTTTTTCCAATATAACCTCTATACCTAGATCCTTAAGATACTTTAGGACTATCTTTGCCATATCTATATCCAAGGCCCTTGGTAGTACCTGGGGAGCCATTTCAACAACAGTTACCTTAAGACCTAACTTTTTCAGTGCGTAGGCCATCTCGAGACCTATGGCACCAGCACCTATAACAGTGGCACTCTTGGACTTTTCGGCGTAATCCTTTATCTTCATCCCATCCTCGATGGTTTTTACCTTAAATACGCCCTCTAAATCCTTTCCTTCTATGGGAGGAATAAAAGTTTCTCCTCCTGTTGCAATAACGAGGTAGTCGTATTTTAGGGTATTTTTGTTTCTATCTTTGTCGTAGTAGATCACATTTTTATTTTCGGAGTCTATATCTACAACAGTGGATTCTGTAATTATCTCTATGTTTTTGTTTTTCCTGTAGTCCTCAGGTGTGTGCATTACTATATCCTGGAATGAAGGTATTTCCCCGGCTATAACGTAGGGTATAGCACAGGGTGAGTAGGCCACATATTTCTCCTTTGTAATAACCACTATCTCCATATCTTTGTTGTATCTTCTTATAGTGGATGCTGTAGTTAATCCTCCTGCTCCACTTCCTATAACTACAGTTCTCATAGTTTCACTAATGTTTTATTTACTTTTTACTTTTTTATATATCTAAGTAGAACTGGAGAAGATATTCTATATTTTTCGAAGCCTGGTAGTTAAACATACCTTTGGTATCTAACATCCGTAGTACTTGACAGTTTTTATAGTAATCGGTGATCCTCCTCAGGTTTTTATATTTTCTATCTCCTTATTAATCTATCTATTCCACCTACAGATCATCTAAGAGTTTCTTCCTATCTCTCTATAGGTAGGGTAATTAAAAGATTTGATTCTAATAGAGATTTAATAACCATCTCTCAACCCTCTGTAGATTGGTAGGTATATTAATATAAACCTTAGTTCCCATTAAAGTAGTAATTAAACGAATAATAAAAATAATAATATAGATGAGAAAATTTTCTTAGGGATATATCGTTGTAGTTAGAAGATATTAGGGAGAATTCCTTTTCCTCCAATGTTTAGGAGTAGAAGGGAGATATATTTATGTTCGAGGTGGATAGAGTTTTTTTTTATTTTTTAAAACCTTTTCCTTATTTTATCTTAATTATTTTTATAATTATTATTATTTTTAAAACACTCACTTTGATGGGAAGTAAGGTATTAATATAAGTTGTGTTAAGGATCCCATTTAATCCAAATCTATTATATTATAATACCTCATCCTCCAGAAGATCCTCGGGAGCAGAGATAAGAGAGGACATAATTTGCAGCTCTATAAACATCTAAATATAAAAAAGTTGTTAGAAAAGGAATAAGTATATTTATCATCTTTCTAGAACATCCCTGAAATACTTGAGAAAAGTTGAATTATTGGTAGATTTCAATCATTGGAGTATTCTATCAACAGTTTAATGAAATTTATTTTGTTTTAATTTCACCCATAGTTTCGTCATAAAACATAAAAAAATAAACATAAAAAAATAACGGAGGGAACAGTTTAAAATAAAATTACTTTTCATGAGATTTTGTTATTATTTATATCATTTATATTACACTTATGAACATACCTTTTAAAATAATAAAATAAAGAAATAACAGGAAAAAAGGTAAAAAACCCTTAAGAAAAAGAATTAATAGAGATCTCTTCTCTTTTTTCCAATACTTTGGTATGAAGGCTAATTATAAAAATTTTTATTTTTTATTTTAATTATTCTTTTTTATTATTATTTTTTTATTCAAGATTCCAAGGTTATTGTTAATTTAAAAAGTCCTATATTTCGATAATATAATCTTCAACTACCTCCTCCCCATTACCCTTCCCCTCCAATAACTCCCTTGTTATCCTCTTCCCCTCCTCCACTGCAGGCTGATCGAAGGCATTAACCCCTAACATCTCCCCCATAAAGGCGGTTGTCATCTCGTACATGTATATCAACTTCCCAAGGGAGTACTCATCTAACTCCTTAAGTACTATGGAGACATTAGGTACTCCCCTAGAGGTTAAAGCCCTCTCAGTTCCCAACTGTTGGAAGTTTATCAACTGGGACAAACTATGTCCATCGAGATAGTGCCCTTTATACCTTATAGTAAAGTCCCCATTAAACCTCCTAACCTTTATAAATGTAACTATCTTATCCTTTGGACCATCTAAGTAGAGTTGAAGTTGGGAGTGCTGATCCTTAGCCCCCAACGCCGCCACAGGTGTCTGTCCCTTCCCATCCTTCCCAAGACTCTCAGCCCACAACTGCCTATACCACATATCAAACCTGTAGAGCCTCTCTATATAGGGCATAATCACCGAGACACTCCTCCCCCTATTTAAAAATATATAGTGAATTAAGGCATTCATAAGGGCAGGGTTCTTAAATACATCCTCCCTCCTACAAAGTTTATCCATATCCCTAGCCCCAGATACTAACTTATCAATATCCACATCCATACAGGACAGTGGAACTAGTCCGACGGAGGAGAGTACAGAGAACCTACCTACAACATTCTCAGGTATTTCAAACATCTTATAGCCCTCCCTCTCCCCTATCTCCTTCAACATACCTCCACTTGAGATTATAACAACGTTATCCCCCTTACACCCTACCTCCTTCATCCTCTCCCTAAGTATAAAGAAGTTTGCAAGGGTTTCCACGGTGTTCCCAGATTTACTTACTACAAATACTAAAGTCTCCCTGAGATCCACTATATTAAGGATACTGTGAAGTAATTCAGGATCTGAGTTGTCCAAAAAGAAAACCTTCTTAGAGTTTAACTCGTTGGCATAGATGCCCTTAACACCTTCATACACCATCTGGGTACCTAAGATAGATCCACCCATTCCAATAACGAGGATATACTTAAAATCCCTGTATCTATCACTTAGACGGTATTGTTTAACATCGTTATATATTACCTCCATAAACCCTAACTCTCCCCTCTCGTACCTCTCCATAGTCCTACTGTAAGATATTTCAGTAATATCCTCCATACTCTCTATATCCTCTAGGGATATACCTTCATCACCTAATCTCTCCTTCATAACGTTGATGTAGTTAAAATAACTCTTCATCCTAACCCACCATTTTAAAATTTTTTATAATAATTGTTAATATAATTTTAATTAAAATAATTATAAAAATTTATCAAAAAGATTAAAAATCCTAAAAGGGAATATTTCTAAAAAGGTAGAAACTATTTCCCTCCAAATAGTAGCGGATTCCTAGGAAAGAGTAATTAAAAAAGTTTTTTCTTTTAAATAATCTATAACCATCGAGGATATTGGATACAAAAAACAATAACCTTAGTTCCCATTAAGATTGTGATTAGAAGAATAATAAAAAATAATAAAAATCTTACCCTAGTTCCCATCAAAAGAATAGTTTAAAAGATTAATAAAGATAATAATTATAAAATAATAAAAATAATAAAGAAAAGATTTTAAAATAAAAACTTCTATAATCTCAGGTATACCATTTTAAAAAGAAGATTGAAGGAGAATTTCGGAAAGATCTCGGAATATTTTAATGATTCTTATTTTCATAGTTTCTTTTAATCACTACTGATGGAAACTAAGGTAGTAATCCTAACTAGTTTCTCCAGTGTCCAATATAGAAAGAAAGAGTTATTTTATTTTTTACCTTTTATTAATTTCCTCTTAAACTTTTATTATTTTTATTATAATTATTATTTTTTAATCACTACTTTGATGGGAACTGGGGTTATTATTCTTATTATAATAATCATTAATTTTTATTATTCTTCTAATCACGATCTTGATGGGAACTAAGGTTAAAAATCTTAAAGAGTAATAATAAAATAATTCTGAAGGAATGGAGATAAAAAAGTTAAATAACCTTAAATTCCCATTCTAAGTAATGATTTAAATAATAAAAAAGACTGAAAAAAAATGATTAAAATTAATGCTATCTATTAAGAAGAATCTACTTCACTTCCATAGCATCTTAGAGCATTCCAGGAAATTATCTTTTATTCTGATTTTAATACCCTTCTTTTTATACTTTTATTTTTTATAATTATTATTGTTCTTATCAGAATTTATACGGTAAAAAAGCAAAATATTATCCTTATCCTCCAATTTACCCAAGTACTGTAAAAGTAGAGCAGGATTCCTATTAATTCCTCTCCTTAAGGGAGTTTTTTACCTTTTACTACTTTTTTATTATTCTAATTATTTTTATTATTTTATCATTTTTAAATTATTTTTTTATTCATCCCTATAAAAACTGTAGATCTTATCCAAAACCCTCTCACTTAACCACTCCCTACTTATATACCTATCGTACACTGGCAACCTCTCCCTCAATTTATAACCTACCTCCTCTGTATACTTCCTTAAGGTTTCAATCTCAGGCCATGGTGCCTCTGGATTTACATAGTCCTTTGTAATTGGAGACACCCCTCCCCAGTCATCGACACCTGCAAGTAGGAACAACTGCCCAGTCTCCCTGTTCAGATTAGGTGGCACCTGGATAGATACCTCTGGAGGTAGTATCATCTTGGCTACTAATATCACCTTCAACATCTTGAAAGGTGAAGGTTCTTTGAAGTTCTCCATAGGGATACCTCTCTTAGATCTGAAGTTCTGGATTATAACCTCCTGGATATGTCCATACCTCTCTGATAACTCCCTAATATCCATAAGGGATCTGACTATCTCCTCACTGTTCTCCCCAATACCCACTAAGATACCTGTTGTAAAGGGTATCTTCAACTTACCTGCGTTCTCTATCATCTCTAAACGTTTCTTAGGATCTTTACCTGGACTGTTTTTGTGGGCTATGGTATTTATCAACCTCTCACTGGAGTTCTCCAGCATAATACCCATGGAGGCATTAACCTCCTTCAACATCTTCAACTCCTCGTACTCCAAGAGGCCACAGTTTGTATGAGGTAGTAAGTTGGTGTTGTTGAGGCACCAATCCTCCAGATGATAGAGGTACTCTAAGATACTCTCGTAACCCATCCTCTTTAACTCCTCCCTTATCTTAGGATGCTCATCCACCCTCTCCCCAAAGGTAAATAGTGCCTCTTTACATCCGTATCTATCTCCCTTTAGAAGTACCTCCTTAACCTCCCTCTCCCTCATAAGTTTATAATTCTCACTCCTGAAGGTACAGTACCCACAGAAGTTCCTACACCAGTTGCACAATGGAATAAATACGTTCTTGGAGTAGGTAATATACTTCTTTCCCTTCTCCCTTTCAATAACTAACTTTAAAGTGTTGATAACAGTTGTAGGATCCCTGCACTCTAAAAAACCTACATAGTCCTCAAAGTGTTTAAATACCTCAGAACTCATGGGCCTTCCCCACTATATCCTTTATCTTCAAGTTGTTCTCAATTAGATACTCCTCCAACTCCCTACATATCTTGTAGAATATATCGTAACCTCTGTAATACACCCCAGTACCTACCTGTACAGCGGTGGCACCTGCCATCATAAATTCAACAACATCGTATCCTGTTGTAATACCTCCCACCCCAACTATAGGCACATCTACAACGGTGTATATCTCATAAACGCACCTTATCGCTATAGGTTTTATAGATTTCCCAGACATACCTCCAAATTTGTTGCCAAGTACAGGCCTACCAGTCTTTATATCTATAACCATCCCTGGACCTAAGGTGTTTATTGCAGTAATGGCATCTGCACCCCCATCAACCACCGCTATTGCAATCTCCTTTATATCACTTACATTGGGAGTAAGTTTTACCATCACAGGTATATCTACACTATCTTTAACACTTGAAACCACCTTATAGGATAGATCTGGATCCTGGCCTATCTGAGCACCGTAACCCCCTCCAGCGTGAGGACAGGAGATATTCAACTCTAAAAGATCTACGTAGGGCTCCATAATCTCTGCCACCTGCGAGAACTCCTTAGGATCCTTCCCGTATATAGAGCCTATAATTTTTACGTCTATCCTCTTTAAATAATCCCTTATACCCTCCAACTCCTTAATATACTCTTTAACTCCAGGGTTTGGTAGTCCCATTGCATTTAGAAATCCCCCCTCAACCTCCACTATAGTTGGATTTCTATGGCCAGACCTCTTTTCCAGCCCAACAGATTTTGTACATACAGCCCCCGCCCCATTCTTCGCCATCCTCTTCAAAGCAGATCCAGTTTCCCCCATAACCCCCGCCGCCAGGAATACAGGGTTTTTAAAACATATGCCACACATCTCGATCTTTAACATAGTTATCCCTTATTTTTCTTTTCCCTCTTCTTCATCCTTATAACCTTATAGTACTCTATATGAGGCTCCTTTAAGAATTTCTCCCTGGATTTTTTAATGGAACCAGAAACCCCCAACACTATTATATTTATAGGTTTATCCTTATACTCGTTAAACGTTATCAATGCAGATTTTACAAAATCCACCTCATCCCTCTGCACCCTCAGAAGTCCCTTTGGATGGTTATAACTTATTAACCAGGGATTACTCTTTGAGCACCCCCATATACCGTAGTAGTTGATAATCGCAGATCTAACTATTTGAACTACTTCGTTGTTGGATAACTCCTCTGGATATATGATCTTAAAAGATATGTATCTCTTCTTTTCCCTTAAAGTTGGAGGTAAGGTTTTAAGTGATGTTGTCATGATCTTACCTGATGAGTTTTAATATATACTATTATTTTAAAACTCTAATTCCTCAAGATAGTAATTAAAAGAATAATAAATAATAATAATTATCATAATATAAAAAATAAAAGTAATAATTCTTACCTCCTAGGCTAAATTATACACTGGAAACTGGTAAAATCCCCTTTAATTATATTTTAAAAACCTTTTCCATATAAAAAGATTAATCTAACCCTAATTCCCATGAAGATTGTGATTAGAAGAATAATGAAAATAAATATTATAAAAAATAATAAAAGTTTAAGGGTAATAATAATGTAATCTTACTTCCCATCAAACATAATATAGGAGATATTCAGAGGATCATTCTCCTTCAATCTTCTTTTTAAAATTTTTTGTATCTAGGATAATGGAAGTTTTTTGTTTTTTAACATTTTTTTATTTTTTTATTTTATTTTTATAATTATTCTTATTATTCTTTAAAAATTATCATTTTGATGAGAATTAGGGTTTAATCTACTCTACAAACATTACAGAAGTTTTTCAAGATCTCTGGACCATACTCGGTATGGGAGACCTCTGGATGGAATTGTACGCCATATATAGGTTTCTCCTTATGTTTCATAGCCTCCACGCTACAGATATCAGAGTATGCTAAAACTTTGAAATCCTTAGGTGGTACTTTAACCTCATCCCTGTGGGAGGCCCAGGCTGTAAATTCCCTTGGAACATTCTTAAATATATCGTTCTCCTCCTTTACGTATATCTTAGTGTATGCGTACTCCTCCATCTCCGCCCTTCCAACTACTCCACCATAGGCCTTACATATCAACTGATGCCCCAAACATATACCTAGTATTGGAACCTTTGCATTCAAGATAATATCTATACACTTCGAAGCCCTCTCGATATCTGGCCCTCCACTTAGTATAATCCCTTTTACCTCTTCTCCAATATCTTCGGGAGATATAGTATTAGGAACTACCTTTGAGGGCACCCCTAAGTATCTCAAACTTCTATGTATTCTATGAACGTACTGACCTCCATTGTTTATTATCAAAATCATTTTTATCACTTTTAACTTTTTATATAAAATAAAAATAATTATTATTATTATTTTTTATTATTAAAATGAGGTGAGATTATGACTAAGATACCCTTTAGAGAACTCTGTGGAAAATCTATAATAGGTAATATGGGAGGTATCATAGGAAAGGTAACAGATGTTGTCTTCGACGAAAATACTGGAAAAATAATCTCTTTAGATATAGAACCTTCAGAAAATAGCCCAATACCTTCCTCAGATGAGTACTATAAATTGATACCCTTTAAGATAGTTTTAGGTATAAAAGATGTAGTAGTAATTGATGAAAGTAAAATAAACAGTGTTAAAATAATAAGTAAAGAAGAGGAAGAGGAGTAAATATTATCTAGTACTCTTCAAAGTGTCTAAGAATCTCTTTAAGGTTTTCCTTAGAGATCTTAACCCTTCCTCATCCTCTACAACTCCTTCCTTCCCCTTATCTTTTGACCAGAATGTGGAACCTAAGTTGGCTCCAAAGGATCCCCCTCCTACAGGTATCATCTCGTTTATCATGTAGAAGTCGTGGATGGTTCTTAGTGCAATCTCCTGCCCCCCATTTCTATCTCCCCCTACAGCGATACCCATACCTACCTTGTTCTTCAAGATCTTGGGATCCCTTGCAACTATAGCCCTACACCTATCCATCAGTGTTTTCAACTGTCCTGTTATAGTACCTTGATATACAGGAGTGCCTATTATTACCCCATCTGCCCATATGAGGTTCTCGTAGAACTCCCCTAAGTCATCTTTGTGGATACATCCCTCCCTCTTTCTTACACAGTAATCACAGTGGATACAGAATTTTATATCCTTTCTGAAAACTGAGAAGTACCTTACCTCACAACCTTTCTCCTTTAGATACTCCAAGGCGTAATTGACTAAGTAGTGGGTACCCTGTGGTCTTGGACTACCACTTACACCGAAGATCCTTATCATACATACACACCTTAACTGTAATTAATGAAGTATCTCCTTTATCCCCTCTGAGAGTACCTTTATCAGTTTTTTCCTCTTAGGTTCCTTTATAGCCTCTAGACACTCATCACATATTAACTTTAGAGCCCTATCTCCACAGGCCTCCACACAGGCAGGAGTTATCCTCTCCACATCTAGACAGAGGGTACATTTATGGGCAACCTTGTCCTTTGTGAATATGGCTCCAATTGGGCAGGCTATCTCACACATACTACATCCTATGCATCTGTTCCTATCTACAACTGGTATATTATCTTTAAGATATATTGCATCTACAGGGCAGATATTCATACAGGGAGCATTTTCACACTGCATACAGAAGATAGGCACTCCCTCCGCCTTCTTTATCCTTGCCACCCCATGTACCTCTTCACATTTAACTACACAGTCGTTGCACTTTGAACACTTTGTAGGATCTATTACAACTATCTTAGGATTCATTACACCACCTTAGAGGTTATCTAACAACATCCTAAAACGTTTTATTGCCTCTATATGCTCATTATACTCCATATTTGGAAAGGAGTAGCGGGCATTTGGTATATACTTCCCATCGAGAGTTAAGGTTATCGTATTTGAAAAGTTTTTTAGATGAGAGAGTGCCTGATTTAGGTAGTAGTAGGTTATACCGATGAATATTACTAGATCGTAATCCTCCCTTGTTACCCTCTTTATAATATCTAAGAGGTTCATCTCCTTAGGTGTGTATATCTTCTTTATATTTAGATCCTCCAGGTATTTAACAGCCTCGCCCCCATTTTCCCCTATTACCAAGAGAGGTTTCTTACTCCTCTTAACCATACTAACTGCTATCTTTGTACTTACAACCTCTGCATGGTGTAGATTGGTACCTGCTGTAGGTTGATATGGAATATTCCTTCCCAACATACTTCCACCAGGAAAAAATTTATAAGACAAACCAACATGTCTGCCATATTCTGCCTATAACCCTTTTTAGAGACCTACTAGAGGAAATAATTATTAAAGAGGATCTGTTTATTTTCTTTAGTTTTGAAGATCTTAAAGATCCATTTTTAATTATTTTTAATTATTATAAAGATTTATATTATTTTTAATAAAGTAGAGTAGGCTCCTGAGGTATCTCTTTCCTTGGTTCCCAACCTTTCTCCTTCAGATACCCCATTATCTTATCCTTCAACATAAATGGTATATCCCTCTCTGTCCTTATGAACTTCTCCAGATCTGGAGGCATACAGTCGAAGTACTTCTCGTACAATGTTACATAGTGATATACCTTCATACTTCTACCTTTGTTTCCATCGTTAGGTCTCATACAGAGTTTTGGTATCATACAGAGGCACTCCTTGAAGTTCTCTGCAGCGGTTATCAGATGTTCAGGGGTAGGATCTATCTTTATAACCTTCTTAAGTTTCTTATCATACACCTCGAAGTCCTCCCCATCACTTAGGTACAGTCTCCTATACTTTATACCGTGAGGTCCAACTATTATTGGTATCCCCCATCTGTTGAACCCTGTTGCAATTGCTGCAGCCTTCTGACTCATGGCACCCCAGGCAACACCAACGGCTCCAACTCTATTTAATATGTAATCTGCAACCTGGGCGAAGTTGCCCTCCAATGGCAACTTGGCGAAGATGTTTGCGATCTTTATGGCGGCACCACTTACATGACAGTTGGATAGACATGGACCTGCATTGATCAGTCCCCCAGCCTTGAACTCCCCGGGGTACTTCTCATACAGTGTTTTACCGTCCTTATCCTTCCACATCCCTATGGACATAGAGGCACATCCTGCGGCGACTACTATATACTTCCTCTCAAGTAACTCCTTTGCCATCAGTGCCAACTCCTCCTCCCCATTTGGATAGTTAGTACATCCTGCAAATGCAACAACTCCAGGGATCTCACCGAAAACTATCGGTGCCCCTACCTTTCTGATCTCCACATCCTGTATTGGCCCCCTACCTGCCCTTACTCTAAATTCTAAACTGTGATAGAGTTCTCCAACCTTTGTTATCATAGATACAAGGGGCAGATCCCTCTCACACTCACTTTCACACCTTCCACAACTGTAGCACCTTTTATAGAGATCTGCAAGTTTTTCAAATCTACCCTCCTTGGCATCAATTATACTCTCCATCACATCGAAGGAGTTGGGACATACCCTATTACACCAACCACACTCTGTACACTTATTTGCAAGTGCCCTTATTCCCTCTAGACCTGGGAGACATCTCTCCTTCATACCTCTTCTACTCTTAAATAATATCCTTGCAAGTTCAACTGCCACCTTTCCTACCTTACTCTCATCTAAAACCAGCCCAGCCCCCTCCCTTAGTATCCTATTTATGATCTCGTCCTCACTTAGATGGGAGAGATCTTCTAAACCTAGACACATCTTGTCGTTGGTGGCAATTACCACAGATCCTGTTTTCTTCGCCTCTTCTAGGATATCCACTCTTATACACTGCTCATCTACTACAATTACATCTGCAACCCCACTCCTTATAAACATCAACTGCCTAGATAGTGGCCCTACTATCTTAGCATCACTACTGTATCTGGTGGCATCCAGTGCGGTACAACATATACCACAGACCTCTATCTCCTCCTCCAACCCCTTCTCTTCCATATAGTCTATTATGTAAGTACTAGGTACTACATTGTGTCCAATACAGAGGATTACAGGCTTATTAGTATCTATACAATTTATGCCCATATCTACAACAGGTGTCTCAATATCTCCCTTAGGCATACGATACCCAACTATTTGGGCTATATCTCCAACCTCCCTAACTACATCATCTAACATACCTGCATGGAGTGCCTTACTTTCAAAGTCTAGTACATCCCCCTCCTGTCCTGTATGGGTGGCAGAGAGTAGATGGGTAAGTTGCTCTTCACAGTACTCTAAAACCTTCTTTAAATCTCCAAGGGTTTTAACCCTCATTCCTGTTACAGTTCTTATTATAGGGGCCTCCACCTCTATACTGTTGCCGAGATCGATAGGATAGTCCTTTCCTAACTTCTTTATCAGAGTATCTACCAGATGTCTACAGTGTGCAGCGTGACAGGCAGTTCCAATACAGCATGCCAGTAGTACTGTCCTAGCCTGTTGTAGTTTCATATCAATTCCACAGGCCCCCTTCTTTCCCTTACTTAGATCACACTTTCCATATGTACAGAGGCAACACATATCACAGATGGGCATATAGAAGGGCTGGTACCTATTTAGGAGTTTAAAGTCCCAGTATCTTAGATCTGTTACCTTGGGCATAGGGTTGGGACCTTCTAGTTTCAATTCTTTATCAGTCTCCTCTATAAGTTCTTTTACAGTGATATTTCCCTTAATTTTCAGATTTTTAGATAGAATGGTAGGAGCGATTGCCCTCTTTATGTCTCTTTCAACTCTCATAAACTTCACCAGGCTACAATAATTTATCATTATTAATCATTATATTTTTTGTTTTTTCTGATAGTATATATATTTTTTTGTTAGTATATAGAAAGATGGTGCTACCAATAACCTTAATTTCTATTAGAAAAATCTTGATAAAAATCAATTATTATTAAAAATAAATATTATAAAATTTTTTATTTTTATTAAAATTATTATTTTTATTAGGTGAATGTCTAATGGTGTTAAAACCTTACAGAATTATAAATGAGTTATCTAAAAAGTATTCTCTTAGAAACGAGGAGAAGATGCTCTTAGGTACCGACGGAAGTGTTACTAACCTACTGGAGATTCTCTTCAACGATGAGATCACTGTGGAAACCATCAGTCAGAAAATAGTAGACGGTATAAACTACAGAAGTGTAATACTTAAGATTAAAGATACTCCCTTAGTATACGCCACCTCAAAGATCCCCCTGAAGAGTATCGAGGACAAAACATTAAGGGACAACATTAAGAGGGATCTACTATCTGCAGATATTCCTATCGGTAAGATCTTGAAAATACATAACTTGGAAACTCGGCGGGAGATAGTAGATATATCCTGTAAAGAGGTAGAAGAATCCGTTAGAAGGTACCTAAATACAGAGAAAAGAGTTCTTCCCCAGAGAACATACCATATTATATATAAGAGTAAGGTACTTATGGAGATCACTGAAATATTTAATGTTGGAGAACACCTATAATTGGGATAACTATGGTTATCAGAAAAAATGAAGAAAAACTCCACGAGGCTATGTACTACGAGCCTTTAGATAATAAATTAGTTAGATGCACCCTATGTCCCAGATACTGTGTAATTCCCCCCGGTAGAAGAGGTTTCTGTAGGTGTAGGGAGAACATAGATGGAAAACTCTACGCCATAAACTATGGTAAAGTATGTTCCGCCGCTGTAGATCCCATTGAAAAAAAGCCCCTCTATCACTTCTATCCAGGTTCCCTTACATTCTCTATAGCCACTGGAGGATGTAACTTTAGGTGTAAACACTGTCAAAACTGGGAGGTTAGCCAGAGGGCCCCTGACGAGATTATCTATACTACCCTCTACCCCGAGGATATAGTAAAGATGACACTAGAATATAGATGTGACGGTATATCCTACACCTACACTGAACCGACAGTATTCTACGAACTTATGTACGATACTGTGAATATAGCCAGGAGGAAAGGTTTATACAACGTCATGGTGACAAATGGATATATAAACGAGGAGCCCTTGAGAAACTTAAAGATAGACGGGATGAACATAGATATAAAAGGCAACGAGAGGTTTTACAGAGAGGTGTGTAGTGGATCACTGGAACCTGTTCTGAGAACTGCCGTACTCTCCAAAAAGATGGGTATCCATGTGGAGATAACTAACCTTATAATACCTACCTACAACGACAACATAGAGGATATTTTAAATATAATACACTTCGTAAGGGACTACTTAGGTAGAGATACACCTCTCCACTTCACAAGGTTCTTCCCAAGGTATAAGTTGTTAGATATCCCTCCAACACCTATAGAGGTTTTAGAAAGGGCTAGGAACCTTGCCTTAGAGGAGGGTTTAAAGTACGTCTATATAGGAAACGTCCCAGGACATGAGGGGGAGAATACCTACTGTCCAAAGTGTGGAACTCTACTTATAGACAGATCGAAATTTACAGGGATAATTATTAATATCGATAGAAGTTCTGGGATTCCAAAGTGTCCTAACTGTGGAGAGGTGGTGGATATAGTGATGTGATAAAAGTTTCAAATAAAAATAAAAACTAAAATAGAATTACTACAATTTACTTTTTTAAGATAGTTTAAAAAAAATAATAAAAATAACTATAAAAATAATAAAAATAAAAAATAAAGAAAATGTTTAAAAACAAAAAACTTTTATTATCCTAGATACAAAAATTTAAAAAGAAGATTGGAGGGGATGGTCCTCTGTATATCTTCTAATACAGGGATTTAGAATAGAATTTTTTATCTTACCTAAGTGCTCAAAAAGATCCTAAGGATATCTAATATTTTTATAATTGATTATTTTCATTATGATTTTTATAATTATAATGACTATCTTTTTATTATTTTTTTAATTACTACTATGGTGGGATAAGGTTATTTACTTTTTTATCTCCATCCCTTCAGAATTATTTTATTATTATTTCTCATAAGAATTTTTATTATTTTTTATTATTCTTCTAATCACAATCTTGATGAGAACTAAGGTATATAATATTATCTTTCTTAGTGTTATCATTATTTATACTCTTGATAATTGCCTCCGCTATTTCCCTCTCCTCTAAGGTATTCACATTTAGAATAGGTTCCTCTAGAATATACAGTTTTTCTACCTGTTCCCTATTTGCAGGATAGAGTATATTTATACCTATTGGGATGTACTTTCCCATGGCTACTGTAGACCTGCCAAGATACTTATCTCTCTCTACCACCACACAGAGGGCCTCTAAATCTCTATATTGAGACCTTAAGGTATAATATTCATCAACGATTTCATCTATAATCTTAGGAGTTATAGTAGGTATATCACAGGATACTACCATAAAAGGCTCTGAGAAATACCTCATAGAGTAGTTTATATCATAGATGTAGCCTTTTCCAGGAGTGTCAATTATTTTTATTCTTTTATTAGGATACTTCTTAGAAAGATATTCCTTAGTTTTTCTGGTATTTTTAGACACTGCAATGTATATATTCTCTATTTTGGAGTTTAGAAGGGAGTAAATTACGTAATCTATCATAGGTTTTTTTAAAATTGGTAATAGTGGTTTTTCTATTTTAACTTTTAGCCTACTACCTTTTCCACCAGCCATAAGTAGGGCATCCATATTTTCACAATTTTATTTTAATTAAATAAAATTAAAAATAATTATAATAATTAAAATTATAATTAGAATAAAAAATAGTTAAAATGAGGAGAAAAATAAAAAAGGTTTAAGGTTAACAGTATAGTACAAAACCAAGTAATATTTTATTTTTTACTGTATTTATTCTTTATTAAGTATTATCATTAATTTAATATTATATCATCAACTACTATACAAATTATCCCAATGTTTCCCTAATTGCCTCATAGAGATTTCTACATAGAAACTCTATCTCCTCCTCTGTAATAGTTAAAGGAGGAACTAATATTATGGTGTTAAGGATAGGTCTCATATATATACCTCTCTTAAGTAGGTTCTCTGCAACCTTATAGGCCACCTTCTCCCTGTATGGGTAGGGTTCCTTAGTTCTCTTATCTTTCACCAACTCAATACCTACCATAAAACCTCTCTTTCTAACATCTCCCACATGTTCCAACTCCTTCAACCTCTCTAACTCCCTATGGAACATCTCTATCTTCTTATTCACATTCTTAAAGAAGTTCTTCTCCTCTAATATCTCCAAGGTGGCAAGTGCCGAGGTACATAACAACTGATTTCCTGTATAGGTATGTCCATGGAAGAAATGTCTAAACTCTTCAAAATCTCCTAAGAATTGGTTGTATATTTCATCAGTTGTCATGGTAACTGCTAAGGGGAGATACCCTCCAGTTATTCCCTTTCCAATTGTAATTATATCTGGTTTAGATATGCTTCTTAACTCCTCCCTCTCGGAATAAAGATATCTACCAAGTCTTCCAAAAGTTGCAACCTCGTCTAATATAAATATTATACCCTCCTCCTTGGATCTCCTCGCCAACTCCTCTATGTAGTTATCTGGATATGGGATCATCCCAGCAGAGCCCATCACCCCCCCTTCAAGTATTATACAGAACAACTCATCTTTCTTCTCCTCCAAGAGTTTCAACATATCCTCGAGGCAGTCCATACTACACCCCTTCTCCATCCTCTCATCTGTATCCCTGAAGTTGTGGCCGTATCTACACCTGTAGCAGTAGGGAGGATTTCCATGATATCCCTTAAATAGGAGGGGCTTAAATAAACCGTGGAAGATCTCACTACCTCCTACACTCATGGCTCCAAAGGTATCTCCATGGTAGCCCTCCTTCACAGAGAGGAACTTAGTTCTCTTTTTATTTCCTTCAGGATCCTTTAACTGGTAGTACTGAAAGGCTATCTTAAGGGCGATCTCAACAGCCTCTGAACCATCCTCCGAGTAGAATACTTTAGTTAGATGAAGGGGGGTAATTTCAACAAGTTTCTTCGCCAGGAGTATAGAGGGAATATTACCACATCCCAAGAGAGTAGAGTGGCATATCTTATCTGCCTGTCTCTTTATCTCCTCAATAATTCTCTTTTCACTATGACCAAAGAGGTTGCACCATATCGAGGATACTGCATCTAAGTATCTATTCCCGTAGATGTCTATAAGGTAGTTGCCCTCCCCCCTCTCTATTATTAGATTTTTAAAGGGAGGATCGTACTCCTTCATCTGGGTGTATGGGTGCCATACGTACTTTTTATCCCATTGAGCAAGGTCTTCAGGGGTGTAATTCTCTTTCATGGTTTCACCTATGGTACTATTTTATCACAATTTGGTATGGCCTTTATTTAAAAAAGAAATAGAAAAATAAAATAAGGATGAAAATAAAAATTAGTTATTACTTATTTTTTATAATTATTATTAAAAATTAAAAGATTAATATTTAATTATATTATCTACTAAGATTTAACAGCATATTACCTCTACAAATTTAGGCTCCCTTTTTATCTTGTCGTACCACATACATATGCCTACTGTAATATCTCCCTTTCTACCAATTACATAATCACAGAGACATCCCATCTCCTCAAAAGATCTTTTTAATCTCTCAAAACCGAAGGTATCTGGGTATATACAGTTATCTCTACCTCCCAGTTTTTCATCTATTTTCTCTACGAACAACTCTATATCTTCTCTATTATTTACGATCTCAAAACCGTTCTCTTTCAATTTATCCTCTAAATACTCCTTAATTGAGTTGTACTCTTCAAACCTTTTATCCCTACAAATACCTCTAACAATTAAAAGGTCGTTTCTATCGTATATAGGCTTTGATCCTTTAAATGCCTCTAGGGATCTCATAATTTTTCCAGTGATGGCCTTTATAATCACTGTTTCACCTTACTTCTTTAATTTTCTTCTTATTATATAGTAGGCAACAAATCCAAACAACGTAGGTATTAGGTAAGATACCACCCTATCTAAGAGGGTTCCAGTAGTGGAGATGGAGTGAGGAATTCCAAAGTAGGAGTAGAGTGTTATAGATACAGCGTCAGATACTCCAAGACTACCTGGTAATGTGGGGAGGATACCTACAAGTAGGGAGACTAAGTAGGTTGAAGAGAGGGCTATTGGAGATACTCTATAACCAATGGACAGAAAGAGTATGTAATTTTTAAATATATCTAAAAACCACCAGAGAAAGGTAAGGATAAAGGGCATTACCATCTTTTTTCTATTGTTATGGAGAAAAAGTATATTCTGTTGTAGATCTTCTATCGACTTATAAATCTCCTTTTCAGGTATGTTTTTAGAAGATACATAGGATATTATCCTTATCAACTTTGATGCCACTTTGTAGGGGAGGGATCTATGCATTATAATATATACACTGATAACCATGAGGACACCTATTAATAACCACACTACCACAAGTTCTTCTACAAGGGGGATACCTTCTATCAGAAAGTACAGAATCACAAGAAGGGACAATACTAAAAAGGCAACAGTGTCTAAAACCCTTTCAACTATAACACTAGAGAAAGATATAGATTTTGGGATATTTTCCAACTTCGAGAGATAATAGGCTCTAAAAGGTTCACTCCCTCCTTTCATAGATGGGGTTATATTGTTTATAAACTGTCCCATCATAATCAGTAAAAAGAGGTTTTTAGAAGATGCTCTACAATTACTTATAGACAGGATAGTTTTCCATCTTAAAGTAAGTATATAACATCCTAAAAAATAGAGAAGTACCGCCAGTAAAAAGATAAGAGGGTCTGTAGATAGTAGTACAGATACAACCTCGGTGATTCCAACGTGTATGATTATGGCAAGAATAATAGTTAGCCCTAAGAAATATAGAAGAAAGGTTACTATCTTTTTCCTTAGACCCATTCTATCCCAATAACACTGTATTAAAATTTAAAAAATAAAAATAATTTTACTTAAAAATCCCTTAATTATGATTTTTAATCCACTCCTTTTCTTTAGGAGTATTTTTTCACCATATAGTTTAATTTAAAGTATTTAAAACTTACTCTATCTTAGTATCTTAAAAAGGTGGAATTTTAGTAAATTGGTTTATATGGCAGAGGCTATAGTATCGGAATATTAATTTCCAATACCTTTTACATCAATTCATCTACAGTAATTAAAGGTATTAACTTAACACCTATTTTTTCTAAGTTATCCTTGGCTCCCTCCCCTCTATCCACTACTACAAATACCCTATCAACAACTCCTCCCATGGATCTAATCTCCTCTACAGCCTTTATAACATTCCCTCCTGTGGTGGTAACATCTTCAACTAGGATAACCATATCCCCCTCTTTCAAATCCCCCTCTATCTTACTTTTAGTACCATAGTCTTTGGATTTTTTACGTATTATTATTAACTCCTTTTCTGTTTCAAGAGATACTGCAGTGGCTATTGGTACAGAACCTAATTCAATCCCTCCAATCTTTAAGTTTTTATTTTTTAACTCCTCATCTATATAATTACTTATCATTTTTGCGATAGTTTTTAATATCCTTGGATCTGTAATGGCCCTTTTAATATCTATATAGTAGTTACTCCTCTTTCCAGATGAAAGGATGAAATCACCAAATTTGATACAGCCTCTATTCTTTAGAGCATGTATTAACTCTTCTTTCAACTTTTTTATATCCTTTTCTTCTCTATCACTCAATCTCTCACCTATATTATATTCACATAAATAAAAAATAAATAACCTCTTTATTATTAATATTATACTCATAAATTAAATGGTGATAAGTTTGAGATGTATTGAAATAGTTAAGGTAATGGCGGTAGTTTTTCTAATACTTCCTTTAAGTTATTCCCTATCGATAACCTCCACTCCAGCCTTGGTGATATCCAACAAGGATACTCCAGATGTAGAGTACGCTAAGATGATTATGGACAAGTATTACTTAAAAAGGAAGATCCAAATCTTGAATGAGAGTGCAGTGGATATTCTAGAAAGAAAAGTAGAATATGTACCTATACTTGACAATAAAAACCTTTCTTTGGATAAAGGTAGATATAAATTGTATATAGAATATGAAATAGAGAACAATAGTAAATTAAGATATAAAGAAATAATTCTTTCATTTAAGATAACTAACGATAATGAAATAGATTTCTTAGGTAAAAAATATGAGGTATTAAATAGAGATGACAAGAAATTGATTCTATACACTTCAGTAAAAAAGATCGCTACTAATTCCTCTTTCAACTATAGTGATTATAGAATAATTCCAAAGTTAGTATCTGTCGATAATCAGGTATTAATTGTTGATATTTGCAAGGGTAATACATCGGTAGAAAAAAATGTAAAATTAAGAAAGGGTAAGATTTGTTATTTAGATGAAAAGATAGCCCTACTTTATGAGGGAGTAGATAAAAGGAAGTTTATAATAAAAATATACAACATCGCTATCCTAGAAGATGGTAAAGATTTTTCCCTCAATAGGAATTTTACAGTATCTTTATCTGAAGATAAAATAAATTTGATTTATAGAGATCCAGAGAATGTTAAAGGGCCTCTTAGTATATACAACTACCATATTAAAATGGTAAACAGTACACTTTTTAAATACTTTAGGATAACTTACATCAACAACTACAAGGTAAGTCTTGAAGATAGGGATATGGTAGATTTTGGAGAAGGTGCTTACTTAATAAAGAACGACAGTGAGATGTTCATCTTGAAAGATGGAAAAGTATTTAACAGAAGTTTAGTGGAATACTATACTCCAAATGTCCTTTTAGATAGTGAAAACCTACTAACAGTAAATTGTAACATTATTCTAGTAGGAGGACCTGAAGCAAATAAACTCACCAAAGATATTTTAAAGTATCTGAAGGTACCAATAACTAGAGAATATCCTGGAAAACATGTAGGTGTAATACAAACTATAGAGAACCCCTACAATCCAAACTACTCCATAATGGTAGTTGCAGGTTCAGATAGATGGGGTACCAAGGCCTCTGTAATGGCACTAGTAGATGGTGTATACAGAGAAGGAGATGTTATCTACGTTGAATGGATAAACAATACCTATAGAGTTCTAAGTTAAAGATCTTTCCCTATCTTTTAACAAGGCAACTATGGTCTTTATAACCTCTCTATCTACATCACTACTGTAGATAATCTCTATAAAGTCATGGAGCAGCCTCTTTGCAAAAACCTCTGAAAACTTAACTAAAATCTCCTCTGGGTCCTTTCCACATCTTATTTTTTTCAGAGCCTTTTCCAACTCCCTATTTCTTATACCCTCTATATAACTTCTATAATCTTTTATTAGATATTCAAGGTTAAGTTTTTCAAGTTTTTTTCGAAGGATAGGGAACTCCTCTTCTATGATCCTCTCTACAGCAGGTATCTCTCTCTTTCTCCTCTCTAAATTTTCCTTAGATACAAGTCTTAAGTCGTCTATAGTGTACAGTTTAACATTTGGAAGTTCCTTTACGTTATCATCTACATCCCTTGGATTGGCAATATCTACAATGATCTTCTCTCCTTTAACATCCTTAAGTATCTCCTTATCCAATATCTTATGAGGAGATGCTGTGGCACATATAATTACATCGCAGAAGTTGAGGGCCTCTTTCAATTTATCAAAATGTACAGCCATGCCTCCCAGTTTCTCCGCAAGCCTTTCAGCCCTCTCATAGGTCCTATTTGCAACGAATATAGCCTTGATGTTTTTCTCTATAAGTACCTTACCTACGAGGGTCCCTATCTCCCCAGCACCTATAACTAATATATTTTTATTATTCAGTCCTACAGTCTTCTCCAACAGTTCTATAGCAGCACTTGCTATGGATACTTTCCCTTTATTTATTTTAGTCTCAGACCTTACCCTCTGGCCTATATGGATACTCTTTAGGAACACTATATCTAGATACTTTGTAGTTTTTCCATACTTCTTTGCAGTATGATAACTCCTTTTTATCTGCCCAAGTATCTGATCCTCTCCAACTATCATAGACTCTAGTCCTGCGGCTAACCTCAGGAGGTGGATAATGGCGTCATCACCCTCTATCAATTCAAAGTCTTTAAAATCCTCTTTAAGATCTTCCAAGTTTGTAAAGTTTGGATCAAAGTATGCCTCCACCCTGTTACAGGTTTGTAGCAGTACACAGTGATTATATCTCTTATAGAAGTCTTCTTCCTTAAATCTCAGTTTCTCTAACTGGGGAACAGAATAATTTTTATAATCGGCCTTAAACAGTATCATAATTGCACCCTAAAATATTCTTTATTCTATTTCTAGTGAAATAATATTTAACTTATTTATCCATAACTTTAATTTCCTTTAGTTAGTTTTCGATCTATTTATTGTTATAATGATTAAATATTATGGGACATCTATAATTTTACCTACATATCCATACTTTTTTATATTCAAATTAAGTGATTATAGAAAAGTTTATATACTACTTTGACTTATTAAATTTTGCACAATTTGGAGAAAAAAGTAGGGCAGTGGCTCAGCCTGGTTAGAGTGCTCGGCTGATAACCGAGTGGTCCGGGGTTCAAATCCCCGCTGCCCTACCATATTTTTTAATATCAACTGTATTTATTTATTTAAATATTTAGATTACCTTAAACAATTAAAATAAAAAATATTATATTTTTTAAATTTCTTAATCTTTAATCTCCCTCTGTTTCTCAAGTTCTTTCCTTAACTTTAGATTTTCAACGAAGGTAACTATATCTCCGTAGGTTTTTTCTAGGATACCTCTACATATGTCCTGCTTCTTCCTTAGACCTTCAATTACATAATAATAGTCATACTTTATTACTTCATCGTATATTTTCTCCATAAATTTATAGTACCTTTCAGCACTTTCAATATCGTCCTTTTTTATAGACTCTAATACCATCCTTCTCAACTCCCCCACTACATCACAGATCCCTAGAACGTAGTTCTCAGGTTTAACCTCTACCTCCAGTTCATGGTAATCTAAATATCTTCCCTCAAACACTATACTGTAAAATACCTGAAATTCCACATACTCCTGTTGAGGCAGATTTAGATACTTTCCGAAATCGTAGTACTCCTCTGTTAACTCCTCCAACTTTTTAAGTTTCTCTACCACTTCAAAGGAGATCTCATCCCTCTTCATCTTTTGAACGTGGCGGATATTCATGGCACAATCTCTTACTATCTCCCTGGAGATCTTCAATATCTCTTCTCTGGTACTATCCTTTTTTTCAAAGTACTTCATTAAGTCCATCCCTTTCATAACCTCACCAAAAATTTTATATACTATTCTTAAATTTATCCTTATGGGCATTTCAAGGTTATTAATATTTATGGGTTAAGTATATATAAGAAGACTCTGTAAAGAATACAAGTATTATTCCATCTCTATCCTCTTTTTAAATTCTTTAAAAACACATTCTTCTAACAATTTTTGTAATTATATTAATTAAATTAAAATTTGGAGGTTATACCTATGGGTATGAATAGAAATAGACCTCGTAGAGGTTCTTTGGCCTTTAGTCCAAGGAAGAGGGCTAAGAGACCAGTTCCAAGAATAAGGTCCTGGCCAGATGAGGAGAGAATTAGACTCCAGGCTTTCCCTGTATATAAGGCAGGAACTACACACGCTCTAATTAAGGAGAACAATCCAAAAAGCCCAAACGCTGGACAGGAGGTATTTACACCTGTAACCATATTGGAGGCTCCCGATATTAACGTTGCTGGCATCAGAGTCTATGAAAGGACTACAAGGGGTTTAAAGACGTTAACTGAGGTATGGGCTGATAACTTAGATAAAGAACTGTCTAGAAAAATAACCCTTCCAAAGGAAAGAGAATCTGACGTGGACAAGTTAGATAAACTTGTAGATAAGATAGTTGATGTAAGGGCCATAGTTCATACAAATCCCAAAAATACATGCCTCCCAAAGAAGAAGCCTGAGATACTGGAGATAAGAATAGGTGGTAAAAACATCAACGAGAGACTCTCCTACGCCAAGGAGATACTAGGTAAATCAATGTC
Source organism: Methanofervidicoccus sp. A16 (assembly GCF_003351865.1). Taxonomy (NCBI): domain Archaea; kingdom Methanobacteriati; phylum Methanobacteriota; class Methanococci; order Methanococcales; genus Methanofervidicoccus; species Methanofervidicoccus sp. A16. The sequence continues at coordinate 625,712 of NZ_CP022242.1, forward strand.
TATAAAGGATGTATTCTCAGAGGGCGAGTTTGTAGATACAATAGGTGTTACAAAGGGTAAGGGGTTCCAGGGACCTGTTAAGAGATGGGGGGTAAAGATACAGTTTGGAAAACATAAGAGACAGGGAGTAGGTAGACACGTAGGTTCTATAGGACCCTGGACACCTAAGAGAATTATGTGGACAGTACCAATGGCTGGACAGATGGGGTATCACCAAAGGACAGAGTACAACAAGAGGATACTGAAGATTGGAGATAACGGAGAAGAAGTAACTCCTAAGGGAGGGTTCCTACACTACGGAATAATCAAGAACAACTACGTAATCCTTAAAGGTTCAGTTCAAGGTCCTCCAAAGAGGCTTATTGTATTGAGAAGTGCTATAAGGTGTCCAGAGGATAAGTTTGGACTACCTGAGATAACCTATCTAAGTAGGGAGTCTAAACAGGGCAATTAAAAAATAATTTTAAGGTGTTAATATGAGAACTAAAGTATACGGTGTAGATGGCTCTGAAAAGGGGGAGATAGAATTACCATATGTATTTGAAACTGACTATAGACCTGACTTAATTAGGAGGGCTTTCCTATCTGCATTTACTGCAAGGTTGCAGCCAAAGGGAGTAGATCCAATGGCAGGTAAGAGGACCTCTGCAAAGTCCATAGGTAAAGGACATGGTATGGCAAGGGTTAGGAGAACAAGAGAAGGTAAGGCTGCATTTGTGCCCCAGGCTGTAGGAGGTAGAAGATGTCATCCTCCAAAAGTGGAGAAGATACTCCATGAGAGGATAAACAAGAAAGAGAGGATAAAGGCATTAATGAGTGCTATAGCAGCCTCTGCCAACTCTGAGTTGGTAAGGAACAGGGGACATGTTGTAGAGGATGTACCTTCTATTCCATTAGTTATAGAGAATGAATTTGAAGGTGTATCTAAGACCAAAGAGGTATTTGAGATATTTAAAAACTTAGGTTTAGATAAAGACGTTGAGAGGGCGAAAAACGGTATTAAGATCAGGGCTGGAAAAGGTAAAATGAGAGGTAGAAGATATAGAAAACCTAAGAGTGTATTGGTAGTTGTAAGTGATCTCTGTAATGCTGTTAAAGGTGCCAGGAATCTACCAGGTGTAGATGTGATAACTGTAGATAGTTTAGGAATACTTCATATAGCACCAGGAGGAGATGCTGGGAGGTTGACACTCTGGACTGAGGGGGCTATAGAGAAGTTAAGGGAGAGATTTTAATGAGGTGGTTCTATGGATGTTTTTGATATTATCAAGATGCCTGTAGTAAGTGAAAAGACTATGAGACTTATCGAGGAGGAGAACAAGTTGGTGTTCTACGTAGATAAGAGGGCTACTAAGGGAGATATTAAGAGGGCTGTTGAGGAACTCTTCAACGTAAAGGTAAGTAAGGTAAATGTACTTATTACACCCCAGGGAAGAAAAAAGGCCTATGTGAAACTGAAGGACGAGTACGACGCTGGAGAGGTTGCAGCCAACTTAGGTATCTACTAATTAATTTCTTTTAGGTGATAAGATGGGTAAAAGGCTGATATCCCAGAATAGGGGTAGAGGTACTCCAAAGTACACCTCACCTACCCACAAGAGAAGAGGAAAGGTTAAGTATAGAAAGTTTGACGAATTGGAGAAAAAAGATAAAATTGTCGGGATAATAACAGACATACTACATGATCCTGGAAGAAGTGCCCCAGTGGCTACTGTAAAGTTTGACAACGGTGAAGAGAAACTGATGTTAGTCCCTGAGGGTATGAAAGTTAACGACAGGATAGAGTGTGGAGTGAAGGCAGAGATAAAACCTGGAAATGTACTACCAATAGGCCACATACCTGAAGGTATTCCTGTATACAACATAGAAACTATACCTGGAGATGGTGGTAAGTTAGTTAGATCTGGAGGAAGTTACGCCTATATAATTGCCCACGACAGTGAAAAAACTATGGTAAAACTTCCTTCAGGACAGATAAAACCTTTACACCCCATGTGTAGGGCTACAATAGGTGTTGTAGCAGGAGGAGGGAGAAAGGAGAAGCCTTTCACAAAGGCTGGTAAGAAGTACCACGCTATGAAGGCTAAGGCAGTAGTATGGCCAAGGGTAAGAGGAGTTGCAATGAACGCAGTAGATCACCCATTCGGTGGAGGTAGGCACCAGCACACTGGTAAACCTACAACAATTTCAAGAAATGCACCTCCAGGTAGAAAGGTTGGACATATTGCTGCTAGAAGAACAGGTAGAAGGAGGTAAAAAAGTATAAAACGGTGAAAACATGGCTAAAAAATCTGGAGGAAGAAGGGCAAGGAAGAAAAAACAGGAGACTCTAAGGAGGAGAGGAGAGTTTAAGTATAGGGGCCATACTCTAGAAGAACTCCAAAAGATGCCACTGAAAAAATTTGCAGAACTTCTCCCAGCAAGACAGAGGAGGAGTTTATTAAGGAGTTTGGCAAGGGGCATAAACCCAAAGCATAGAAAGTTGTTGAAGAAGATTAGAAGGGCTAGAAGGTTATTAAACAGAGGTAAAGAGCCTAAGGTAATAAGGACCCACTGTAGAGACTTTATAATTATTCCTGAGATGGTAGGATTAACCATTGGAATACATAACGGACAGGAGTTTAAGGAGGTAAAAATAGTAGAGGAGGCTATTGGAAGGTATCTAGGAGAGTTTGCCCTGACAAGACAGATCGTTAAACATGGTGCTCCAGGAGTAGGAGCAACTAGAGGATCCATGTTCGTGCCTATTAAGTAAGATTATATATCCTTTATTTTATCTTTTTTACCTTTTTTACTGTAAATTTTTATAATTTTTATTATAATTTTTAATTTTTTAATTACTGTTTTTATTTTTTTAAATTATTTTTTAAACTACAAGATCTATACTAATTTTATAAAAGAACAAATAAAACAATTTATATATCCTCTTATAATAATTGAGGTGTATTTATGTTATACAGCCAGATCCAGAAGATATGGGTCGTCCTTGTTTTAGCACTCTCAATAATCCTCACTGGATGTATAGAACAACAGGCAACTCCAGAACAGATTCAGATATCAACTCCGCAACAGATAACTCCAAAACAGGCCCAGACCTCAACTATCAAACTTGAAACAACAACTATTTATTACGAACCCTATCCCTTAGCCTTTTACAATGCTTTTTATGAACTTGGATTACCTGATATAACTTTCGAGATAAAAAATCCAATGGACATTCCAGTAACAGTTAAACTAACATCTGAATATCAGTCCTACAGTAATCCAGCAATAACAACAGTAACAGTAATGCCAGGAGAAACTAAGGTAATAAATCAGACTATTCCTCTAATCAGGGAAAAGATTGAAGATGTTAAGACAAAGACCAAGTTTAGTTTACATTATAAGATCGAGTATGAAAAGAATGGAGAATGGAAGGTTTGGGATGAAGAAACTACTATGATCGATGTCTATCCAATGGATACAATGGTTTGGGCAATAAAAGATAGCAAGGGTAATCTATGGCCAATGTATGAATATATCGCTGTTTTTGTAACTCCAAAGGATACATCAGTACAATATCTACTTGCAGTAGCCAAGGAGTATGCAACTGACGATCTTTACAGAAGTTATGGACTTTACAGAAGTCTTCCTGGATACCAGTACCCTGGAGATTCCATAGAAGAGTGGAGGGTATATACAGCCCTACAAGTTAAGGCCATATACAACACCTTACAGGATGCTGGAATGTCCTACGTTAATACTCCAATTGCCTTTGGAGAGGATTATGTTCAAAAAGTGAAACTACCAAGGGAATCTTTGGAAACACTTTCTGGTAACTGTATCGATGGAGCAGTTCTTTTCGCCTCAGCCATTGAAGCTTTAGGAATGCACCCCTATATTATAATAGTTCCTGGACATGCTTTTGTAGCATGGGAGGTTAAACCTGGAAGTGGTATCATCGACGCACTTGAAACAACCCTGGTTGGAAGTTCAAGTTTTGAAGAGGCCTGGATAAGTGGAAACCTACAACTGGAAGAGTATTGGAATGTTCTCCAGGACGATAATCCATGGAATGGTATAATAGTGGATATAAAAACCTGTAGGGACGCTGGAATATTGCCAATGGAGTAAGGTTTTTAATAAAATGTTAAAATAGTAAAATATTTCATCAAACAATAGCCACTGAGAAATTTGATAAAAATTATAATAAATAAAAAATAATTAACAAAAATCAAAAAAGTTAGGGAATTGAAAGATATTTAATATCTTAGGTAAAAGAGTAAATTTTTTCATTTTTTATCTTATTTTTTTAATTATTATTTTCTGAAATCAAATCATCTCAAAGAGTTCTCCATAGGTAATTTTCCTCTCTGTTTTAACTAACTTAGGAATCCTTCCCACCTTACCAGCGTACTTTCCAACAACTACAAAGACCCCGTCAATACCTTCAATACACTCTGCCCTTTCCAACGACCTGTTTATAGCCTCCTCTGGAGAGCCGACTGCAAAGTTTCCTATACTGGTAGCAGCCCCATCTGCAATACTGCTCTCTTTTGCAAAGACAACTACAGCATCTGCATTCCCAAAACTTACAGAGTGGCCTACAGTTCCAGCGGAGGTACATACACCATAACCGTCAATTGTCCGATCCCTATCTATCTTAAATCCAACCTTGGCGGAGAGTGGCGAATTCCCAGCATACAATCCAACAACAACATCCTCAGTGGACCTCAATGCTATATCTCCTCCGTTGTTAGAGATAATATTTCTACATCCGTAGTTAGAGAGGTCCTCAACGATTATCTGGCTGATAGATCCTGCAACTGCTGCCATAGGGCCGACATCTGCATTCTCCCCAGATCTCGCCATAAGTTTTACAACCCTTGGAGCATCCTCTTCAACTTCTAAAGGCTCATAACTTGTTAAAAACTCTGGATGTTTTCTGATATAATTCTCAAGAAGTAGCCTCTCCCTAAGGAGTACACTCTTAGCTATTTCGATATACACCTTATTCTCTGTTTTTATCAGTATATTGGACTCCTTAATGGAAATTTTTTTTTAAACTTGAACATAGAGCCCCCCCTTTATCTTTTTAAGTATTCACATACCCTCTCAAACATCAGATCTGTAGGATCCTCCAAATTTATACTGTTGTTCCTCTTTCCAATGTTGTCCTCTATATAATTTACAATCTCCCTAACAGATAGTAGATGTACCATCCTGCCCATTTCTATCAGATAGTTATCTACACCGAGAATACGTTCAGGATAGCATGAAACAGTAGGTACTCCTATAACTGCAGCCTCCCTATTCATCGTACCTCCTGCACCAACCATGGCATCTGCATAGTAAAGTAAAGATATGGAGTCTACAACCTCAGGTATGGTAACTCCTAGAGGGGAATATACCTTCTTCTGTTTCTCACTCCTTGGAAATACTACGATATTGCAGTCCATGATCCTCCTTAACTCCTTTATTATATAGGGCAGTATATCCCTTTTACCGTTACAGTAGGAGGAATTTGGACAGGGCCTCATAACTATAAGAGGGAGATCCCTACTTAGCCCCATCTTCTCTACTATCTCTCTATCCAAGGGTAGTACGTTGTTCAACCGGGAATTGATATGTGCCACCTCACAGGTGCCATCAAAGGTTAAAAAATCTCTACCGCCCTGATTTCTTAAAAGATCCTTGTTGGTGCCCTGGGGGGATATTATTTCATCTACTAGTGGTAATGTCAGCCTATTCTGGGCCTCTGCATACTCGTTATCTACTACGAATATAGAAGGGATATTTAAACCAAATGCCACTCTTGGAAGTTCAACTGAGTGTTTTGCAATAGCCACCTGAGGTTTATTTTTCATTACTATTTTAGTCAGTTTAATAATCCTATCTGCAGAGTTAATAAGTTTTTCATCCAATTCCTCTCCATGGGATCCCACCAGTATAGGATGGGAGTTATAATTGTAGAGTTCAACTATAGATTCAAGATTTTTAAATCTCCTGTAGGTTATGATGTACTCAATCCCCTTCCTTTCAAACCTCTTTATAAGTTGCGAAAAATAATGAACATGAGGCGAATTTGTAAAATCTATCCATACATCCATTGATACCACCAGTTGTGAGTAGATGATACTATAAATATTATAATAATATAAAAATTATTTAATTAATAAAAATAGTAATAACCAAAAATTATTTTAAACATATAAATTAAAATAAATAGATAATAAAAAATTATTAAAAATTCTTTTATATACTATCAAGATATCTTTAAAAGAATTTTAATATAAAAGAGTTTTGTTTAAGAGTGTAATTAGAGTAAAAAAATGAAAAATTTCACAATTAAAAGATTCACTCTTTTAAGGGGGGAGGAATCAGTTTATAATATAGGCCCCTCCTGGGAGGTATAGAACTATTTTATTCAACTCCTTATTGTATTCTTCAACAGATACGTTCTCTGGGTAGACAATACCCTTACTATATACAGTTACCTTCATAGGAATATTTGACTGTAGGACTATACTGTTGTTTCTTATATAGATATTACTTTTTATGTAGTTGTCTATCCATCGAGAGTAGTCTCTAAATGAGCAGATCCAGGTGTAATTATCTTTCCAATGGTACAGGATGCTATAGTTATATTCAACTATATCTCCTATATATACACCAGGTGTTTCATCCTCTGGAGGGACATAACATTCTTTTATAAAGGGTACCCCATAGAGATCTTCAAATATGCCAGGTACTTTAAGTATTGTGATATTATCTTCTATAGTAGACTTCCCTTTTCCAGGTATTACAATATACTCTACATTATCTTTTATATTCAACTTCCAATTTAACTCCCTATTGTTCCTTCCAAGTATCGCATCTAAGAGGTACTTATCACTTGAAGGTAGTAACAACCCATCTACTCCCTTGGCTAAGGCGTTGCCGTAGTTCTTTACAAACCAGTGATTAAAGTATTTGTATTTGTCCTCGCTTAACTTGGAATCTGTAGTTAAAGGTACAGATTTTCCCTGATAGTACCAGAGGGTAATACCACCATCTTTATCTGTACTAGGTTCATCCTTTATGTAATGATAGTACTCGTTTTCAGAGGTTATTTCCTTTCTCCAGTACCCCTTTTTAACAGTTCCTACGTAAGATACTGTTTCTGGATAGAAACCTCCCACAGGATCATTTTTAAAGGTTTCAGGTGCCTTATGGACGTATATAGTTGGATAGTAACCCATGGATAGGATATCTAAATCTTTCGAGTAGTATCCTTTATTGAGGGAACTTACATAGGTGTGGAAGTAAGTATCCTCATGCCATTTCCTGAACCAGTAGTCGTTAAGTAGTTCTTCCAACTCATTTTTATCTATATCACTCTCTTCGACAACATCTAGAAGTTCAGAACCTGTGGAGATATATGTAATGTTTATATTCAGGAGTTTTGAAAGTGCCTTTAGATGTTTTATCTTTTTATTTATTAGTTTATCATCTCTCCAATCTACCTTTAATTTACGTCCTGCTACTTCTATTATATAATCTCCCTTATCATCTAATACAGCCCTCTGTACAGCCACACCTGTTATAAGGGTGTGTCTATATCTGGGAGGTACTTTATTTATATAGGCGAAGATTCCGCTGTTCTTAGATACATAGTATCCTAGGAAGTCCAGTATCTCTTTGTCATCTGGATCTATGTGGTGGGTTATAAGCACCTTTTTAGGTCTGATTTCAAATATACCTCTCTCGGCATCTATTACCCTTGTACTGATGTTGTATATTGGAAGATCCTCCTTCACATCTACAGGTGGATTGTAGATCAGTACACCATCTTCAGTTCTTACAATGTATTTCTTGGGGTATATTATAAATATATCTTCAGTAGGAACCAAGGTATAGTTGTAGTAGTCTGGAGTTTTGTTAACTGTATATCCATACACCTCTCGGTATTCAACATCTTCACTAGAGTTCATAGGTGGATGGTAGGTTAAAACACCGTCCTCTCTTCTAACTACGTACTTCTCAGGGTAAAGTATGAAGGTACCATTGGTTATTACGGCATAACCGTCATATCTTGGAATCTTGCCTGGTACCTCTACATATGTAGGAGGTACATGTTTAGCGATATACTGAGTATTATTTACAGGTTTCGGTGGACAGTATATTAGTCCTCCGTCATTATCACGGAGAACATACTTTGTATTTGTAGTGGATGTAATAAAATCTTCAGGATAGAGTACTATACTGTTCCCCAAGTCTACAAAGATATACTCCCCATAATCTGGAATCTTTTCTGGGACAACTCTAGTTATATTGAGTTTGTAGAGTTTCCAGTCATTCCTCCTCCTGTTAAACTTATCGTCTATGTAAAAAACAATTATATCATCGTTTTTTAGGTAGTAGTTCAACTGGTCTTCACTGGTAATGGAGGAGAGAGGAACGTAATGGATGGGTATTGTTGAAACCCATTTGTATTTTGTATCTATAGCATGACAACTTAACAATAAGATAAAGGTAATAAAAATTAGGGTAAATAGATTCCTAGTAGACATTACTATCAACCTTTTTTATTAACTTTTTTAATTTTTTATCTAATATTTTTTATTATAATAGTTTTTATCTCAGTCATCTCCTCTACGGCGTACTTTACACCTTCCCTTCCTAAACCACTTTTCTTAATACCTCCAAATGGCATGTTGTCTACTCTGAATGTTGGACTATTGTTTATCACCACTCCCCCATACTCCAGTTTATCTGCTATTTTGAATGCCTTATTTATATCCTTTGTAAATATTCCAGCGTGTAATCCATATATTGTATTATTACTTATCTCTATAGCCTCCTCTATATTTTCTACTCTCACTATAGGTAGTACAGGTCCAAATACTTCTACCTCACACAGTATATTGTCGGCATCTACCTCCATAACTGTTGGATATACTATATTTCCTTCCCTCTTCCCTCCATAGAGTAATTTACCACCTTCTTCTAACCCCTGCTTTATTAGACTCTCCACTCTTTCAGCACTTTCAGGCGTGATAAGAGGCCCTACATCAGTCTCCCTTATTAAGGGATTTCCAACTTTCAATTTCTTCGTTTCCTCTACCACTCTTTCTATAAACCTATCTGCAACCTCTTCTTCAACTAACACCTTACCTACAGATATACATACCTGACCAGCGTTTAAAAACTTTCCTTTAACTGTAGATTTAGCAGCCATCTCTATATCGGCATCCCTGAGCACAATGGTGGGATTGTTACCTCCTAATTCCAAAGTTATCTTTTTAAATCCTGCATTCCTTGTAATGGACTCCCCCACTTCAACACTTCCTGTAAAAGACACCATATTTACCTTTTCATTTCTCACTATTTCGTCTCCAACTATATCCCCTCTACCAGTTAATAGGTGAAATACACCTAAGGGGATATTCTTTCTTTTAAGTATACTCTCTATAATCTTGGTTAGTTCAATCGCCACCATTGGAGCCTTAGAGGAAGGATGGAGTACCACTACATTACCAGTTGCTATGGCAGGGGCTACCTTATGAGCCACTAAGTTTAACGGGAAGTTAAAAGGAGTTATGGCACCGATGAGTCCAACAGGTTCCCTCTTAGTTAGTATTATCCCATCTTCCAAGGGTATAGTTTCTCCTCTCATCTCCTTAGCGTAGAAGGCTGCAAGTTTAAACACACCTATGGATCTATCCACCTCTATTATAGACTGTCTTATAGGTTTCCCTGCATCTAAGGATATGATCTTCGCAAGTTCTTCTTTCCTTCTCTGGATCTCTCTTGCTATATTCATAAGGATGCTGTACCTCTGAGAGGGAGACAACTCTTTCATAGTGTCTTTATGCTCCTGGGCTATAGATATAGCCTCTTTAACCTCTTTTCTACTTAAGGATGGTATATATCCTATAACTTCCAAATTGTAAGGATTGAAAACTTCTAAATCGTTTCTAAATATCCACTCACCATTAATAAACATAGTTCCACCATACTTTATATTTGTATATAAAATAAGGTTATTATAATAATATTGTCAATAAGTTATAAAAAATTGTACTATGGTATGAACATGTTTGCAATTCTTAAGATTGGAGGTAGTGTACTCTGTAATAAAGATATTCCCTACTCTATTAAGTGGGATAACTTAGAAAGAGTTGCAAGAGAGATCAGGGAGGCTATGGATTATTACTTAAATAAGGGGGAAGAGTTGAAATTGGTACTTATTCATGGAGGAGGTTCCTTTGGCCATCCTGTGGCAAAGAGGTATATTAAAAATGGCAGATTCGAAAATATGGATAGTGGCTTTTGGGAGATCCAGAAGGTTATGAGGAGGTTCAACACCTTACTGATAGATGTCCTTCATGAATATGGTATTCCAGGGGTTTCTATCCAACCCTCTTCCTTTGTGGCCTTTAGAGGTGAGAGGATCCACTTTGATACCTACGTAATAGAGGGCATGCTGAAGAGGAGATTGGTGCCTGTAATTCATGGAGATATTGTAATCTCTAACGAAGAGGACTATAAGATATTTTCTGGAGATCATGCACTACCTTATCTAAGTAAAAAGTTGAAACCAGATATAAGCCTCCACGCTTCTGATGTAGATGGGGTATTGGATCCCAAGGGTAGGGTTATAAAGAGTATCAACTCAGAGAACATCGAGGAAGTTATAAACTATTTAAAACCCTCTAAAAAGAATGATGTGACTGGGGGTATGTATCTTAAAGTGATGGAGGCTTATAGGTTAGGGGTTAAGGTGCTCATATTCAACGGGAATAAAAGAGGTAATATATACAGGGGTTTAATAGGGGATTATACTATAGGAACTAGTATAAATTAAACACATATTAATTCTAGTTTTTATAAATCTAATAATTAATAAAAATAGTTTAAAAAATTGATTAATGTAGTTAAGGTATTTAAAAATAGTTTAATTTATTATTACAATTATAATAAAAAAGGTGATTATGGTGGAATGTGATAGAAAACATGATACATGTTCATTGAAGGACAGTTGTAGTAAGAGGATAGTGGAGATGCAGGATGAAAAAATAAGAGAAAACATGAGTAAGATAAAGCATAAGATAGGAATACTAAGTGGTAAAGGAGGTGTTGGAAAATCCACTGTAACTGTAAATTTAGCCACTGCATTAAACTCCATGGGAAAGAAGGTAGGTATCTTAGATGGAGATATACATGGTCCAAATATTCCCAAGATGTTAGGGGTGGAGGACGTTCAACCTTATGCAGATGAGAATGGTATCTATCCCATCACAACACCTGAGGGGATAAAGGTTATCTCTATAAGTTATTTCCTTCCAGATAGAGATACTCCTATAATCTGGAGAGGGCCTAAGATAAGTGGAGCAATTAGACAGTTCCTAAGTGATGTAATATGGGGAGAGTTGGACTATCTACTTATAGATACACCGCCAGGGACTGGAGATGTCCAACTTACTATAATGCAGTCCATCCCTGACATCGATGGAGTAGTTATAGTTACAACACCTGAGGAGGTTGCCCTCTTAGATGCAAAGAGATCTGTAGGTATGGCAAAGATGCTAAATATACCAATACTGGGATTGATAGAGAATATGGCGGGGTTTGTATGTCCCTACTGTAAGAAGGTGGTGGACGTATTTGGAAAAGGAGGAGGAGAGAGGGCAGCGAAGGAGTTAGGTATAGACTTTTTAGGGAGAATACCATTAGATGTAAAGGCAAGGGAGGCATCAGATAGAGGGGTACCTATGGTACTCTTGGACTGTCCAGCCTCCAAGGAGTTTAAAAAGATAGTTGAAAAGATCGTCAAAAAGTTAGAGGGATAAATATGAAGATGTTGATAGAGACGTTGAAATCCTCCCCTGTTGTAAAGAGAGGGGATTATCATTACTTTGTACATCCTATATCAGACGGTATTCCTCTGGTAGATCCTCATCTACTTAGAGAGGTGGCAACCTATATTATAAAAGTTTGTGATCTTGAAGATGTGGATAAGATCGTTACGGCAGAGGCTATGGGTATACCTTTGGCAACCATTCTCTCCCTATACACAGATATACCTTACGTTATTATGAGGAAGAGGAGTTATAACTTAGAGGGGGAGATACCAGTCTATCAGGAGACAGGATACAGTAAAGGCAATCTCTATCTAAATGGGATTAAGAAGGGAGATAAGGTTATAATTGTTGACGATGTAATATCTACTGGCGGTACTATGGTGGCAATGATCAAAGCCTTAGAAAGGGCAGGAGCAGAGATAAAAGATATTGTATGTGTAATAGAGAGGGGAAGAGGTAAGGAAGAGGTAAAGGAAAAAACTGGATACGATGTTAAAACCCTTGTTAAAGTTGATGTGGTAGATGGTAAAGTGGTTATTTTGTAATATAATATTTTTAATTTCAGTCCCAATTTAAAATACAGTTAAAAAATTAAATAAAAATAATTTTGAATAAAAAATTAGTGAAATATTAGTTAAAGGGAGGAGAAAGTGTCTATATCTACCTTCTCATTTCTAACTCCAACCTAAATTTTTAGATTTTTTAGATTGATTTTAACAAACTCATCAATCCCATACTTTTTAATATAGGAAAAATAATTCTTTATCTATTACTAATAGATGATCTATTCCTCATCCTCTTCGCCGATAAGTTTCTTTAATTCTCTGATTATTATTCTCTTTTCTCTTTCTAGTATTTCTTTTTCTAATTTTTTAATCTTGATCAGGAGATAGGGAATTTTTATAATGTAGTATATTGTTGCTAAACTGATTATTATTACTACAGGTGATCTCCAGTCCCAGTTTAAAATTAGGATCAGTATTACCTGGATGAGTATAAGGATGAATATGAGGGTGATGTTTTGTTTGATTTGGTTTTCATATTCTTCGATTTCATTTTTACATTGTTTGATTTGGTTTTTCATTTCCAATATTAACATTGCCTGTGGTGAGGCGAAGAGGTAGACATGTTTATCACCACTTCCAGCAACCACATACTCCCCATCAGGAGTTATGGAGACTGAGTTAACAATACCATCTGTCTCATACTTCCACAACAACTCTCCTTCTTTGTTGAAGAGGTAGACATGATCATCCCTACTCCCAGCAACCACATACTCCCCATCAGGAGTTATGGAGACTGAGTTAACAATACTATCTGTCTTATACTTCCACAACAACTCTCCTCTTTTGTTGAAGAGGTAGATATAATATCTACTCCCAGCAACCACATACTCCCCATCAGGAGTTATGGAGACTGAGTAAACACTACCTGTCCAATACTTCCACAACAACTCTCCTCTTTTGTTGAAGAGGTAGATTCTCCATCCACTCCCAGCAACCACATACTCCCCATCAGGAGTTATGGAGACTGAGTAAACACTACCACCTGTCTCATACTTCCACAACAACTCTCCTCTTTTGTTGAAGAGGTAGACATATCTCCAACTCCCAGCAACCACATAATCTCCATCAGGAGTTATAGAGACTGAGTAAACCCAACCATCTGTCTCATACTTCCACAACAACTCTCCTCTTTTGTTGAAGAGGTAGACATGTTTATCCTCACTCCCAGCAACCACATACTCCCCATCAGGAGTTATGGAGACTGAGTAAACACTACCACCTGTCTCATACTTCCACAACAACTCTCCTCTTTTGTTGAAGAGGTAGACATACTTACCATACCAACCCCCGCTCCCAGCAACCACATACTCCCCATCAGGAGTTATGGAGACTGACCATACGCTATCATCTGCCCTATACTTCCACAACATACAATAACCTTCATTCCTCCCATCTCTATCAAAATCCATCATATCACCCCACCTAATTAATTATAAATCTAAAAGCAATATTAACTGTTTTCATTATAATAATTATTATTCTAATTTTCATCAAAGTAATAATTATTTTCATCCCCTAAATTCACCTAACAAACTACCTAACCTCTCAAAATCCTCCTCCCTATGTCCCACATTTATACTAACCCTTATCCTCTCGAGACCCTTAGGTACAGAGGGATACCTGATCCCTGGAGCGTATATCCCATTCTTAAGTAGATACTCAGAAACCTCCATAGTTCTATCTCCAAGTATTACAGGATATATAGGTGTTAAACTATCCTCCTCAATTAGATTGTACCTCCTAAATATCCTATTTGCACTCCTTATATTCTCCTGTAACTTCTCAGTTAAATGGCCCTCCTCTATCAACTCTAAACTCTTAAGGGCTCCAGAAACCAGTGAAGGAGGTAGAGCAGTTGAGTATATGAAACTCCTTGAGGTGTTTATTAGGTACTCTACCACCTCCTCTATTCCACATACAAAGCCCCCCAACCCCCCAAATGCCTTAGACAGGGTGCCTATCTGGATGATGTTATCTGAAGGTTTTAAGTTGAAGTGTTTCAAGGTACCTTTACCTTTGCCTAGTACTCCGGTACCGTGGGCATCGTCTACTATAACTACACCGTTGTACTCGTCTGCAATTCTCTTTATGTCCTTCAGTGGCGCAATATCCCCATCCATGGAGAAGACTCCATCTGTGATAATGAATATATTGTTGTAGTTCTTTACTTTCGCCTCTAGGGTATTTATAAAATGATAAAAGAATTAAAATAAAAAATCCCAAACGATCACCATGATGATCCTAAAAGATGTCTCAGTTCCAAACCTCTCTGACGCTGGAGCGAAGGTACTTAAAGGTATAAAACCTGTGGATAACATTCGGGGTGTGGTATTTGGAGAGGCCTTTACAGTTAAAACATCTTCAGAGGATTGGGGCACAGTTGTAAAATCTATCTCCTACAGTAGGGGGAAAGTTATAGTTGTAGAATGTGAGGGAGAGGAGTGTGCAGTATGGGGAGGTTTAGCCTCATTAAATGCTAAGTTAAAGGGGGTTGTTGCAGTGGTGATAGATGGTTATGTAAGGGATCTGGAAGACATTAGGAGGATCAGGTTTCCAGTATTCTCAAGGGGATATACACCTAATGCTGGGAGTCCTTTAGATAGGGGAGTTATGGGAGTACCTGTGAAGTGTGGTGGCACTACTGTAAAACCTGGGGATATAGTAGTTGGAGACTGCAACGGTGTTGTGGTTATAGAGAGGGAGAGAATTGGGGAAGTGCTTGAGAGGGTTAAGGAGATTAAGAGAAAGGAAGGTAAGATAAGGGATAGGATTATGAGGGGGGTGGATCTAAGGGATATTTTGGGATTGGAGTAAAATAATGATAATAAAAATTACCATAAAATGAGATAAAACAAAAAAATAAAAAAATTCCTAAAAAAGGTTTAACAGGAATTTATCATACTTTTATACTTTTAAGCACTGCATAATGAAAAATAAAAAGTTAAATCCTAATATTGTAATATATAAAAGAACCTTAGTTCCCACCAAGTAGTGATTAAAAGAACAGTGAAAAATGATAATTATTATAATAAAAATCATAATTAAAATAATCAGTATAAAATCTATATAAATAAAACTATTAAACATTCTAGGATCTTTCCGAACCCTTAGATAAGATAGGGGATCCTATTCTGAATCCCTATATTAAAAGATATTCAAAGGATCATTTTTCTTCAATCTTCTTTTTAAATTTTTCTGTTTTTTAAACATTATTCTTTATTTTTTATTTTTATAATTATTTTTATTATTTTTTAAACTATCCTTTTGATGGGAACTAGGGTATAAAAGATATTAAGATCAAAGATAAATAATCCCCCTGGGATGTTATAAGATACTATATATCAAAGAATAATAATGATAATTATGAAAATAATAAGAATAAAAAATAAATGAAAATATTCAAAAAAACAAAAAACTTATATCATCTTAGATTACAATTCCCTGATACATAAAAATAAAAAAGGATTTAAGGAGAACGATCCTCTATATAAATCCTCTATCTTATCTTGGTGGGGAGTAAGGTTTATTTTTTTATTTATATCTTCCCAGCATTTTACATTATTGTTGTTATTACTCTTAAGATTTTTATTATTATTTTTATTATTCTTCTAATCACTCTCTTGATGAAAACTGAGATAAAAAAGTTAAATATAAATCCACCATTGAGACTATTTTTTTTATTAACACTTATATATTACCTCCCCACAGTTTGAAGGTTTTTTAAAGGGCAGATCTACTCTCTTCAAGGTTTCAATAAATCTCATAACATCTTCATCCTCTAACTTCTCAGATCTAATAAGAAAATCATAATGCTCCTCACCTATAGGTATAAACCTCAAGTTATACTGCTTAGCAACAGTTTCAATACCTACCCCTATATCTGCCCTACCTGTGGCAACTGCCATTCCAACTGCAGAGTGGGTTTTCGCCTCTATGTTATAACCTTTTATTTTACTCCTATCAATGCCTCTCTCCTTTAGAAATTTATCAAAGAGTATCCTTGTACCTGAGCCCTTATTCCTGTTTATAAATTTATATTTATCAATGTTTTCTAAGATATCCTCCAAGGTTTCTAATGGGAGATCCCTTCTAACTATAAAACCCTGTCTCCTTATATACCCTCTAACAAGTACTGCATCTTTAACATTATATCTCTCTAAGAAGGGGATATTGTACTCCCCATTCTCCCCAAGTAAATGTATCCCTGCAATATCTCCCTCACCTCTCTTTATAGACAACAACCCACCTATGGAACCTACGTTGATAGTCTTTGCATAGATGTTACCCTCCCTAAGTATAATATCCACACCTATACAGTGACTACCTACTATACTAAGTCCAAACTTTATATTCCCAAAGAGACATACCTCAACAGGCTCGTCCTCCAGTATCTCCTTACTCTCCTCTATAACAACGTACCCATCACTGTAAGTTAGGGAGGTAATAGCACCACTACCCTTGAGAATAGGATAAACAGTGTATCCCTCACTACCTCTAACTACAGATACAGGTAGATACTCCACCCTCCCCTTTGCAGACATATATCTAAGTGGGAAGTGTCCCCTTATACTCCTCTCCTCCCCTCCAAAGAGTACGTTAAACACTGTTAAACAGGATGTAGGATAACCTGGAAGTCCTAGAATTAACTTAGGAGTACCATCCCTTCCAGGCACAGTGCCTATTACAGTTGGCTTCCCAGGTTTTATCTTCATCCCATGGATGTGTATCTCCCCTCCAAGTTTCTCTATTACCTTGGCAGTTAGATCTCCCCTTCCAGCAGAGGTGCCACCACTTAGGATCACTATATCGTTGTTATCCTCTATAGTTCTCTTAACAGTTCTTATAAGATCCTCCTCTCTATCCCTTACAATGCCGTAGAATTTGAAATCCCAGCCCCTCTCCCTTATGGAGGCTGCCAAGGTGTAGGTATTGACGTCGTATATCTTGTAATCCTCCAGAGGTTTTCCAGGATCTATTAACTCATCTCCAGTGGATATCAACGCTACTCTCAACCTCCTCTTAACCTTTACCCTCCTCCTCCCTATAGCCGCCAATGCTCCAATATCCCTTGGAGACAGTAATGTGCCCCTCCTCAACACAAGTTCTCCAGCCATGATGTCGCTACCACAGTACTGTATATTCTCATGGGGTGCAACGCCCTGATATATCTTTACACTGTCTCCATCCCTCTCTGTATACTCCACCATAACTACAGCATCACAGCCCTTAGGTATAGGTGCCCCAGTTGCTATCTCCACAGCCTCCCCACTTTTAACCTCAATATTTGGAGAGTCTCCGGCCCTTATACTCCCAACAACCTTAAGTATCACTGGATTGTCTTCATCAGCCAGATAGGTATCCTCAGATCTAACAGCATAACCATCCATAAGTGCCCTATCAAAAGGAGGTACGTCCATCTCTGCAACAACATCCTCTGCCAGTACTCTATTTACAGATTCGAATAGATCTACCTCTTCCCATCCTATTTTCTCCAAGAATTTTTTTATTATTTCCTTTCCCTCCTCTATAGTTGAGAGTTTTAAAAACCTCTTAATAATATCCCCCTGAGGTAGTTATAAAAGATTTTATTTCGGAGATAAAATCTTATTTCAATTATTGTACATTATTATATTACTTGTAATTTATAGTTTAAAATTATGGTAATTAAAAAAATGTAAAATAAGGATAACAACCTAAAAATCAGAAAATAGATATCTCCATAAAAATACCTAAAAAGAGTAGTTCTTGTAAAGGTGTGAATTTCACAATTTATCTCTTGAAATACTCTAAAACACTGGAAAAAGGTTATTTGGATGCCTACTGGGTATTATTTTTAAAAGTTCTATTTTTTTATTTTTTATTCACTAATTCATATAATATTTTTCATCGAGATTCACAGGATTACCTTTTAGTATAGATGGTTTTTATTTAAAACTATAAAAATACTAAAAATTGATGAATCTGAAGAATATTATACTAAACTTTTATATAACTATTATTTTTTATTCAAAAAGAGATATTAAGAGGGGTGAATATATGAAGGTGTATTTAAATGGTAAGTTTGTAGATAAAGAGGATGCTAAGATATCTATCTACGATCATGGTCTTCTCTATGGAGATGGTGTATTTGAAGGTATAAGGGCGTACGATGGGGTTATCTTTAAATTAAGGGAGCATATAGATAGGCTCTACGACTCTGCGAGGTCTATTCTTTTAGAGATACCTCTCTCTAAGGAAGAAATGGAGAGAGTGGTGGTTGAGACTGTAAGAGTAAACAACTTGAGGGATGCCTATATTAGACTGGTGGTTACTCGAGGGATTGGTGATTTAGGATTAGACCCTAGAAAGTGTTCTAATCCAACTGTATTCTGTATAGCGGAACCTATGAACCCCCTACTTGGAGAGAGTGGTATAAGGGTTATAACATCCTCAATTAGAAGACTACCTGTAGATGTACTAAACCCTGCTGTAAAATCCCTAAATTATCTAAATAGTATTCTGGCAAAAATTCAGGCGAACTATGCAGGGGTTGACGAGGCTTTCCTACTGGACAGTGAGGGGTATGTGGTAGAGGGAACTGGAGATAACATATTTGTAGTAAAAAATGGTATTATAAAAACTCCTCCAGTGGCATCTAGTATACTTAGAGGTATCACAAGGGATACAGTTATAGATATAGCGAGGGAGTTGGGCTATACAGTTGTGGAGGAAAGACTTACCCTCCACGAGTTATACGTTGCAGATGAGGTGTTTATAACAGGCACCGCTGCAGAGGTAGTACCTGTCGTAGAGATAGATGGAAGGGTAATTAACAACGGTAAAACAGGGAAGATAACAAGAAGGTTAAAGGAGGAATTTGATAGAGTAAAAAGGATTTTGGGTACAAGAGTGTACGATTAAAAGACCCTCATATAGAAAAGATATACCCATAACATCATTAGGATCAGTATTAGGACAGAGAGAATGACTAATGTAGGTGAATTCCCGACAACGATAGGAATGGGACCGATCATAATAATACCTGAAAAAGAAACTTCACTTTCCTCCTTTTTATCTATCCTATCATCTATCTTATCTTTATTTTGAATCCCATATGTGATAACTCCAAAGGATACTAAGAAAAAACCGATAAATATTAGAAATATGCCAAGATGTATAAGGAGTAGTCTATCCATAATAATCCCTTTTTTGATTATTTAAATAAAAGATTAGTTTAAAAGTAGATAAATCTTATATGTTGGGTATTTTTTATTTTAATTTTTATACCTTTAGTTCTCATTAAAAAGTCTATCTTGATAAAATAAATAATAATAAAAATAATAAAAAATTTTTTAAAATAATTTAAAATTAATTAGATAAAAAATAATGATTAAAGAAATAAACTTATTAAAAATCCCATCTCTCAAGTACCTCATATATTGGCCCACTCCTTGTTAAGGTACTTTTCATCAACACTATACTATCTACATAGAGAGTCCCTAGATCTATATCTCTATATTTTTCTATCCTCTCTTTAAGGAGTTTCCTATCTTTAAGAAACTTCACCCTCCCTATGGTTATATGTGGCACGTACTCCCTCTCCCTTTTAAAGTTCAGATCTTGAAGTCTTTTATCTACCTCCTCAAAGAGAGGTACAAGGTTAGATGCACCTACCCAGATAACCCTTATATAGTTCTCGCTGGGAAACACTCCTAAACCCTTTATACGACTCTCAACAGGTTCTAAGGATAGATCCATACTCTTAATATCTTCTACAGTTTTCTCCTCTATCTCTCCAAGAAATTTAACTGTAATATGGAGATTCTCCTTCTCAACTAATTTGATACCATCTATCTTGAAGTTTCTTTTTAAATCCTCCAGTCCCTCAACTATCTCATCACTTAACTCAATAGCCAGGAAGCACCTCATAGTTTCACTTTCTTAGTAATATAGGTATATCATCTACTATAGGATATTCCTCCTTACATCTTTTACATAGAAGTTTATATCCCTTATACCTCTCCTCCACAAGTTCCAACTCTCCTCCACAGGATGGACACTGGAGTATATCTAAGTACTTCCTTACCCAGGTCATCTCTTCAACTCCCTTATAACGTTATCCACGATCTCTGGGGCTAGTCCTATATAGGTGGAGTAATCAAATAACTCCTCCAACTCCTCCTCACTGAGATACTTCATAACCTCATCGTCTTCCCTTAGAACATCCTTCAAATGTCTATCCTCCTCGTATGCCCTCATGGCACATCTTCTTACTACCTCGTGGGCTCTCTGTCTTCCCATGCCCTTTTTAGCAAGGGTTATCATTACCCTCTCAGCCATTATAAGTCCCTTTGTCAGTTCCAAGTTTTTCTTTACATTCTCCTTATTTACCTTCAACTTCCTAATACCCTTTATACATAAATTTAATATGTGATCCAAGAGTACACAGGATTCTGGGAAGAGACACCTCTCTGCAGAGGAGTTTGTCAGATCCCTCTCCTCCCATAGAGGAATGTTGTCAAATTCTGCAAGGGCATTTGCCTTGATTACTCTTGAGAGGCCACAGATCTGTTCGAAGGTTATTGGGTTTCTCTTATGGGGCATTGTGGAACTTCCAACCTGTTTCGTAGGATCGAACTCCTCCTCCAACTCTCCAATCTCCGTCCTCTGCATGTTTCTAACAGTTACCCCTATCTTGTTTAGGGTCTGGGCAATAAGGGCAAGAAGGGCCAGAAACTCCCCATGTCTATCCCTCTGGATAACCTGGTTGGAGATAAGAACTGGTGTCAATCCTAAGATCTCCCCTACCCTCTTATGTACCTCCATACCCTTCTCCCCAAGTGCTGCCATGGTACCTACAGCCCCAGTAACCATGGAGACACAGAGTCTCTCTCTACACTCCTTAAGTCTGTCTATATGCCTCTGGATCTCAGATGCCCAGAGGGCGAACCTCATACCGTAGGTTGTAGGGATGGCATGTTGTCCATGGGTTCTTCCGATACAGACGGTGTATTTATGCTCCTCTGCCTTCTTAAGTAGTTCCTCCTTTAACTCCTCCAACTTTCTAAGTAGAATGTCTATAGTTTCCTTGAACTGTAGGGACTGGGCAGTATCTACTATGTCGTTGGAGGTTACACCAAAGTGGATGTACTCTCCAGCATCCCCCTCACACACCTCTGCAAGAGCCTTCACCATAGCCATAACGTCATGTCTTATCTCCCTCTCGATCTCCTTAACCCTCTCTAACTTCACGTACTTTGTAGAAGCCTTCCTACAGATCTCCATCGCAGCCTCCTTAGGTATAATACCAAGTTCCCCCTGAGCCTTTGCAATGGCACCCTCTACCTCAAGCATCTTCTGTAGTTTATTCTCCTCGTCCCAGATCCTCTTCATCTCCTCGGAACCGTATCTGTAGTCTATAGGATGCACTGCCATATTTAATACCCCCTTAAGCACCGTACTTTTCAGATCTATTTATAAGATCTAGGAGTATAGGCATAATGTACTTACCCCTTATCCAGGATAAACCCCCCTTGTAGGTAGAAAATTCATCAAATCTATCTACATCGTCTGTCCTAACACCTTTACCCCATATCACTATAGGGACAGGATCTGCAGAGTGATCCCTAACCTCTATGGGAGAACTGTGATCCCCAGTTACTACAATATAAACCTCCTCCCTATCTACGTTATCCAGTATATACTCTAACATCCTATCTATGTTCTCAAGTACCTTTACCTTCGTCTCGTAGTCTCCATCATGGGACGCCTCATCTGCACCTTTTACATTAACCATTATAAAGTCGTAATTCTTAATATTCTCTACAACAGCCTTAGCCTTGCCCATGTAGTTTGTAGAGGGAGTACCTGTAGCACCCTCCACAGGTATAAAGTCTAACCCTACCATCTTCCCTATACCCTTTATCAACCCAGTACCTGCAATACAGGCACCCCTTAACTTGTACCTCTCATAAAATGGCTCTATATAAGGTACCACCCCTCCCCCTCTCGGTAGGATAATATTTCCAGGAGGTAATCCCTTTCTCCTCCTCTCCTCATTTACTGGGTGATTGTTCAACCTTTCATAGGAGATCTTTATCAGTTTATTGAGAACATCTGCAGTCCTTCTTGCCTCCTGAGAACTATCCAAGGGCTTAACCTCAGGTACCTTAACACCTTCTTTATGAGGATCTCCATCTGAAACCTTATCACTTAACCCCTCTCCCCTTAGAACAAGTGCAGCCCTATAACCTCCAGATTCCTTAAATATCACCTTAACCCCATCTATCTCCAGCCCATCTATAACCTTCTCAAGTTCCTTAGTTTCCCTTATCCTCCCTGCCCTCCTATCTAAAACCTTGAAGTTCTCATCTACAGTGGCAAAGTTACACCTAAATGCAACATCTCCCGGTTTCACCTCTATACCTACACCTGCAGCCTCAAATGGGCCCCTTCCAGTGTAATATTTATATGGATCGTATCCAAGGATGGCCAAGTGGGCGGTATCACTTCCAGGCCTCACCCCTATATCTATGGCACTCATTATTCCACAGATACCTTCTTTCGCCATCCTATCTAAGGTTGGAGTATTTGCCTCCTTTAAAGGTGTATTTCCCTTGGAGTTTGGTCTATCTCCCAATCCATCGATAATAAAGAGTATTATTTTCACAGATATCACCAAAAGGTTGTAAATTACAGGATAATAAAGTTTCACTATTTTTAATATTTATAAGTTGATATAAATTTATTAACAACACCATACACGACCATCTTAATTCTTATTTTCTTATTTAAATATTAATTTAAAAAATTATAATAAAAATTTTTAATTAAATTAATCAATAAAAATAATATGAAGTTGTTAAAAGTTTTTTATATTTTAAAACTTCCTTATTTTTATAAATAAAAGTTTAATGGTGAACTATGTATCCCAGAGATACTACCTATCTAAAATCCCACTTCCTATACGGTGAGGACTTCCAATACAGAAAAGGTATTCTTGTAATAGAGGATGGTATAATAAAGGGATTTACAGGGGAACATATAAGGGAGCCTGTATTTCATAAAGGTGTTGTAATACCTCCTCTTATAAACGCCCACACCCATATCGGAGACAATATTATAAAGGATATAGGGATAAATAAAACCTTAGATGAACTTGTAAAACCTCCTCATGGACTGAAACATAGGTTTCTAAACGCCTGTAGTGATGAAGAATTAATAAACGGGATGGTAGATGGATTGGAGGAACTTAGAAACAACGGTATAACTCACTTCTGTGATTTTAGAGAGGGAGGATTAAAGGGGGTGAATCTTTTAAGAGAGGCATACAGTAGATACAACAGGGAATTTCCCCATCCTATAATATTGGGAAGACCTACAACTAACAATAGAGAAGATCTGAAAAATGAGATAAGGGAGATCCTGAAGGTTGCAGATGGGATAGGGCTAAGTGGATGCAACGAGTACTCAGATGAGGAGTTGAAGACTATCAGAAAGTTAGATTACAAGATATTCTCCATCCATGCCAATGAACATAGAGGTTCTATAGAGTACTCCAAAAGTACCTACGGGATGAGTGAGATAGAGAGGATAGTAGATCTAAAACTCCATCCCACATTTATTATACATGCCACCTATACAACACCTTACGAGGCACAACTTCTAAGGGAGTACAATATACCAGTTGTTGTATGTCCAAGGGCAAATGCCTCCTTCAACGTAGGACTACCTGATATTAAGAACCTACTGGATAATAATGTACTTGTTGGATTGGGAACTGACAACTTTATGGCCAACTCTCCATCTATATTTAAGGAGATGGATTTTATATACAAAATATACCATATAGATCCAAAGGAGATACTTAAATTCTCTACGATAAACAACTGTAGAATACTGGGACTTGAAGGAGTTGGACTAATTGAAGAGGGCTATAAGGGAATATTCACCTTCATAAGGGACTGTCCCTCTATAAGGTACTCCAAGAATATAACCGCCTCTGTAATAACGAGATGTGAAAAGGGAGATATTGTAATTTACGGGGGAAATGATGATAAGGGATCTTATTAACTCCATTGAAAAGATAGAAGTACCCTCTGCAGATAGGAGATTCGGTATAACTAGGATACTGAAAAAATACGATGGAACCCCTGTATATATAAAGGATGTAAATGGCTACGAGGTTATAGGGAACCTCTGTAATAGGGAGACGATATCTAAAAGTTTGGGAGTTCCTGTAAAGGATCTTATGAGATATATGTTAAGTTGTATGGAGAGGGAGAAGGAGGGAGAGTTAGTTATAAACAATAAGTTAAAGAAAGAGTACATAGAGGACGATCCCAGTGAGATAAACAACTATCCAATACCAATATACTACCCCAAGGATGGGGGACCCTACATTACCTCAGGTGTTGTAATTGTAAAAGATAAAGATTACGGAGTTAATGCCTCTATACATAGGATACTTGTAAGGGAGGATCATCTAGTAATTAGAATGGTAGAACAGAGACATCTCCACTGTATATATACCAAGAATATCAAAGAGGGGGAGGTGGATGTCGCCATAGTAATAGGTGTCCATCCTGCCATACTCCTAGCAGCCTCCACCTCTGGAGATATCACATTTAACGAGTTGAAGTACGCCTCTGTCCTGATGGGGAGACCCTTAGAACTTATAGAGTGCGATACTGTAGATCTAGAGGTGCCTCCTGGGGAATTTATCATAGAAGGTAAGATCACTGAGGAGATGGAGGATGAGGGGCCCTTTGTAGATATCACTGGCACCTACGACAAGGTTAGAAAACAGCCAGTTATAAGGATAACATCCCTGAAGAGGAAGGAAAATCCTATATTCCACGCCCTACTACCTGGAGGAATAGAGCATAAGGTACTTATGGGACTACCTCAGGAACCTAGGATATTCAAAGGCGTAAGGAATGCAGTACCCACTGTAAAGGACGTCGTATTAACAGAGGGGGGATGTTGCTGGCTACATGCTGTAATTTCCATTGAAAAGAGAACTGAAGGGGATGGAAAGAACGCAATACTCGCAGCCTTAGCCTCCCATCCAAGTTTAAAGCATGTGGTGGTTGTAGATGAGGATATAAATATATATGATCCCAAGGATGTGGAGTACGCCATAGCAACGAGGGTACAGGCAGATAGGGACGTGATTATAATAAAAGGAGCTAAAGGATCTTCTTTAGATCCTTCCATAGATGAGGATAAAACAACTGCAAAGATGGGAATAGATGCCACTATAAGTTTAAGAAAAAATAGGGAGGATTTCATTAGGGCAGAGGTGCCTGAAGGTGATAAATGATGTTAAAAATTAACGAAAAACAGGCTATGTTAGTAGTGTATGCGTTATCAACAGTTGTAGCTATGATACTTATGCTCTATCTTCCAAGGTTAGGATACGATATAAGAAAAGATTTTATTTTTATAGCATTAGTTTTATTTTCAGCAGCCTTCGGAGTTTATTTAATAGGGATGGCCATCCTTGTTAAATTTAGAATATTGAAATTATAAATTAAAATATTATAATAATTATAGATAAGAATAAAACAACCTTATTGTAATAATGAAAAACCCTAATTCCCATCAAAGTAGCTGTTAAAAATATTAAAAATGATAATAGAAAATAATTACAATAAAAAAATCTAATCTAAAAAATAATAACAAAAACACTTTGAAATAAGATGGAAAGTTCTGCTATAGTATAAATTCTGTTAGGAAGGATCGCCCTCTTTTCAATATTTCGGAAATAGAGAAAAATCCTCTTGTTTGCACTTCCAAAAATTTGTATCCAAGATAAACATAGAGTTTTTTATTTTTATAATCAACCTCTCTATTGTTTTTTATTTTATTTTTTATAATAATCATTTTTTTATAGAATTTTTGTAATGAGAACTAATGTAATAAAAAATTAAAAATTGCCGATATAAGAAAATATTAAGTAAAATTCCACCATTATCTTTTCTAGTTTACATAAAACTGTAAAGAAACATGATAAAGGATTTATTAACTCTTTTATAGTTTTTATTTATTGTTAATTTTTAAATTTAGTAATTAAATAAAAAAGTGGGAAAATATCAACAACAAAAATATATTAACAATAAGAATTTATAATCCCCTTGTTAAGAAGGATTCTCTTCACCCTTTTAGTATTGAGAAAATAAAGGAAAATATTCCTATATGAATCTCCAACTGTGTCTTTAAAATTTATTTTAAATTTTTGATAATAATTTTTATTATTTATTTTAAAAAGTTATTATTTTTTAGAGGATGTCTTATCCTTATCCTTTATCTCCACAACTATTCTACACTTAGCAGGTATCTTCATGGCACATCTTCTTAGAGCCTCTTTGGCGTCCTCTATCTTGTCTGGATTGGTATATATAGTAATAATTTTCTGTCCCTTTCTTACCCTTGCTGCAGTACCGATAGGTTTTCCAAATGCAAGTCTCATCCCATCGGAGATTCTATCTGCCCCAGCACCAGAGGCCATCTTATTTTCCCTAAGTATCTGATGCGGGTACACCCTAATCAACATCCTGTACCCCATCCTACCACATTTACTCTGGATATACTTGTTTCCTATAACTCTCGCCGCCTCTAATGCATTATGTCTTATCTGTACATCGTTCTTAGATACTAGATGAACCTCTACTGGGAACTCTCCACTTAGGTTACCCATTACGAAATGGACTATCTTAGGCTGTGGAACTCCTCTAACATACTCCTTTCTTGTATATGGAGGCTTATCTACATCTCTATAACACTTACCTGGTCTCAGTCCCATGCTATCACTCCATTTATTTTTATTGTTCTTAACCTTTTAAGGGATTTTATTATATAAAGTTTTTGAGAACATATTATTTTTTACTACTATCGTATTCAAATACTAAAGGTATTATCTCATCTAACCTCTTGGCAGGAATGATCTCGATACCTCTATCGTCTATCACATCTACTAGGTTGGACTCTGGAATGATAACCCTCTTAAATCCATACTCCCTTGCAGCGTTTATCTTTTCGTTTATACCTCCAACAGCGAGAATATTGCCATTTAAGTCTAAACTTCCAGTTATTGCAAAGTCCTGTTTTAAAGGTATCTCAAGGAGGGCAGATATAATACTGAGACATACTGCAGCAGTTGCACTGTCTCCATCTATCTTTGAGTAGGACTGACTGAATTGGATGTATATCTCCTTTCTATTTAGATCTATATCCTTCTCTGGTTTCAGTGGCAACTTACCTTCAGATATGTACTTCTTAGAGAGGGCAGATGCCAAGGTAATACTGTGTTTTGCAATATCTCCACTTATATTTAAGAGATGGGTACCAGGATTCTTGGAGTCTACTATCTGGGTGATGATCTTCGTTACATCTCCCATACCATCTGAACCTATTACTGCCAACCCATATATAACTCCTATCTTTGGTGTGTCATTTGGGACTATGTGTTTATACCTCTTAAACTCCCTAAGATAGTCTATAGCAACCTGTTTTGACATACTATATATACCACTTTCCATAACTTTACGGATGTGTTCCACGTCTATATATACCTTCTTCTCTATTTTCTCTATTATTGTATTTTTATCCTTAGGTTTCTCCTTCTTTTTATCCTTTTCACCAATCTTTAACGCCTCTATAATGCTCTTTAACTTATCCTCTTTTTCCTCCTTTTTAATCGTATCTTCGTCCCCAGAGAGTTCCTCCACTATCTCCTGAATACTCTTACCCATCGCAATATCGTTTGCCATCTTTATTATGTTAGAGAGTTTCCTAAGTCTCAAGGTTAATTTATCCTTGGAACCTGCAAACAACTGGGCTATTCTAACTATCTCACAACATGCCTCGTAAGTCATGTGATTTAAGTTGTTGTTTCTTATCTCCTGTACTATGAACTGTAGAAGTTTATCCCTGTTCTCCTGAGTGTTATCCATTTTGTTTCTCAGTACAATCTTGTAGTCTATTCTATCTAAAAGTGGTGCCCTTAAGTTGTTGATGTCGTCCATGTTTCCAGACATGATGAGGATAAAATCACATGGTATTGGATTTGTCTCTACTGTTGCACCACTGGAGTTCGGATTTCTACCACTTATAGAGAGACATTTGTCCTGAAGTGCAGTTAGGATATAGTCCTGCACCTCTGGAGGCATGGTTTTTATCTCGTCTACGTAGAGGATACCTTTATGGGCTTCATGGATAGCACCTAGGATTATCCTCTTATGTGGTGGTGTTCCAAGAGGAGGTTTGCCCCCTAGTGGACAGTGTCTAACATCTCCAAGTAACTTCGTTACGTTATAGGCACTGGCCTTGACTACAGGCCTCTTCTTACATTCATAGAGTACTACAGGTTTTAAATCCAATGGACTAACAGTGTTTGACATGGCTCCCCTTGTAGCCCCGAACATGGCCAAAAATACCACTACAAATGCCAGAGCGAAGGATACAATGGCAGTAGTAGTTATTACAGCGAGAAGATGCGTCTGGGAGATACCTCTTACCAAGTATGACATGATCAGCGTGAAGAATATCATAATCAACATTAGTGTTAGCAAACCTGGAGGTTGTTTAATTACCTTTGGTTTAATATCCTCTACATCCTCCTTATAAGTACCCTCTATCAACTCTACTATAGGTTTCTCAGGATTTTTTAGATTAGGTTTTGATATTATCGTATAAGGTTTGAAATCACTAGAGGGTGATTTTTCAATAAGTTCTCCTACAGCCTTCACTATCATAGATTTACCTACTCCAGGATCTCCCAGGAGAATAACGTGCCTTTTGTTCTTAACTGCACTTAACACGATACTAAGAGCCTCATCCTGTCCAATTATCTGGTCTATTAACCTTGGAGAAGGTTCAGGCAATTCCTCGGTAGTTTTAAATTTAACGGAGAACATGAGATCACCTTTAAAAAATTAAAATTAATAAAAATAATAATATTATTATTGTTTTTCTAAAATAGAATCTATTATATCTATTAAAATTCTTGTAAATTCTAAACTTATCCTGTAAATTTCCCCTGACAACTCCTCTACTCCAAAATCCAAATTTTTAGGTTCCATGCCTACTATAAATATTTCACTGTCTATATACCTCATTAAGTATTTAACCATTACGTTAAGTGGTAAGGAGTGTGTTGAAAATCCTACACTATGTATATTCTCCACATCTATCAACTTTATAGTTCCAGGTTTCTCCCCCATTACTGCAGCATCTATAATAACTATTTTATCAGGTTTTTCCTCCTTTAAAATATCTGTAAAGTTTTCAGGAACAGTTCCACAGTTTATCAGTATTACCTTATCGAAAATCTTATTTACTTCCCTGTTTATATTTAAATTTTGCTGGGGATATTTATTTGTATAATGTTTTACTATACTCTTTATGATAAATACACCTAAACCGTCGTCCCCTCTTATGGTGTTTCCTATACCTAAAATTGCTAACTTTCTACAGTTTTTCAGTTGCTTTTCTAGAATATTTAAATTGTCCAAGGTTTCACCAGATATTATAAATTATAGTAATAATAAAATAAAAAAGAGAATACTAAAGGGAGAAATAATATGCACACCTGTTAAGAAAAACTATCTATAACCCTTAAGAGTAGGATCAAATATATAAAATTAAAGATACTGTCTTTAGTATTGTATGTTTATGTTTATATTGTATGTTTGTTATTTTATCATATTTTTTAATATGCTAGTAATTATTTAGTTTTTGATTGTCATTGATTGATCGATTTGAACAGAGTCTATTCTCCTTTATATAATTTATCATTATAATTAATGACAAATTATATATATTAGTGATAATAACATTTTCATTAACCTCAACCCTTTAGGTGGAAATATGGATCTACAACTTGCATCCTTTATAACTGCGGGGGCTTTGGTTGTCTTGGGATTGTACGGTTTTTTCTTCGTAGATAATGTGATCAAAAAGATCATTGCCTTATCAATTATAAGTAACAGTGTTAACCTTACATTGGTGGCAATGGGGTATAAGGAAGGGGGATACGTCCCTATATATATCCCTACTGTTGAGTTTCAGATATTCTCTAAGGAGATGGCCTATCCCCTTCCCCAGGCACTTGTTCTAACTAACATAGTTATTGGAGCCTCAATGTTGGCGGTGATGTTGGCCCTATCTATAGTCTTTTATAAGAAGTATAAAACACTGAAAACCTCTGTTATCCTAAAGGAGGACTAAACGGTGGAAAGATGAACCTTCTCCCCTTGATAGTAGTTGTCCCTCTCATTATGGCGATAATTTTTAGTTATATCTACAGGAGTAAATATGTCAGATCTCTTACACTTTTAATGGCATTGGTTCTCCTTATTCTCCCCTTCCTTGGAACCTACGGTCCCTACTTCTTCGGAGGACATGGTATAACATTCATAGAGGGCATTCCCCTTGTATCTGGGATCCTCTATACATTAAATCCTCTAAAGGAGATCCTGCTATTTACACTGATGTTGATAGGTTCCTTAGTACTTATACTATCCACCAAGGAGAAGAATCTAAGTGGAGTTTTCACATCCTTGGTGTTGATGGGACTTGCAAGTGTCTCTGCAGTGATACTAACTGAGGATCTCTTCAACCTATATGTATTCTACGAGATTGCGGCAATTGCACAGGCAGGTTTGGTTATTTTAGCAGGTACAGAGAATGCCTACAGATCTGCCTTTAAATATCTCCTAGTTGGAACTATGGCAGGATCTATACTACTTCTGGGAGTAGGACTCCTACTATCTGCAACTGGTACCTTGAATATAGGGGATATGGGGAGGTATCTTGCCCTTAATCCATTAACTCCTACTGTATATGGAGGTTTATTGATGTTAATAGTTGGTTTAGCCTATGGAGGAGGACTTCCTCCCTTTCATACCTTAAAGGTGGATCTGTACGCCAGGGCTAAGCCTTTTGTATCTGCTATACTTCAAACCTACTCAAAGTTTGTACTTATTGCACTAATGTTAGTTATATTGAAGTTGTTTGGAAACCTCCCTATCTTCAACACTATCCGAGGGGTGTTGATAGCGCTCTCTGTAATTGCCATGGTATTTGGGACAGTTATGGCACTACTTCAGGAGGACTATAGAAAACTTCTGGCCTACCATACTATAAGCCAGGGAGGTTATGTTGCATTAGGATTGGCCCTTGGAACTCCTTTAGGTATTGTAGCAGGGATATTCCACGGGATAAACCATGCCCTCTACAAGAGTGCCCTCTTTATCGGCGCCCATATTGTGGATAAGGTAAGATCCTCAGACATGAGAAAGGTTGGGGGACTACTATTAACCATACCCATCGTAGCATTTCTAATGTTATTTGCCAAGTTTGCAAGTATTGGAATTCCGCCCTTTAACGGCTTTCAGAGTAAGTTACTACTTGCAGAGGCTGTAATGGGTGCAAATATACCAGAACTTGTAGTTCTAATGTTGATCGTCAGTATAGGTACATTCCTCTATATGATGAAGGCATTCTATCTCATATTCTTGAAGCCCTGTGGTGAGGAGCAACTTAAGGAGTACAGGGATGTTAAAATTTCGAAATATCATATATTTTCCTTGGGGTTGTTGGTTGTACTCTGTTTAATACTTGGTGTCTATCCTGACATAGTATTGGATAGGTTGTATCCTATAGGTGAGGAGATCGGTATTAGTTGGGTTTTAAGATAAAAATAATTAAAATAATAATTATTAAAATAACAATAATTATGGGATATTTATGGATTATGACAGATTTAAAAAGGAAATGGAAAAAGAGGTCTGTGGGGACAATATATTTACAGGTGCAGGCTTAACTGGGGAGTTTATACTCTACGGGTTCTTAGTTGTAGGTCTCTTTCTTCTTTCCAGGGTGTTTGGAAAGGTACTTCTTGCCATAGTGGGATTACTTGCAATAGGTATTGGGCTACAGGTTATGCCTATGGTATTTAAATTTAAGAGGGAGAATTCAAACAATATAGTCCTCCAACTCTTCTGGATCTCCATGTTCTTAGGTGCCATATCTATGATAATATTTATTACAGGTTCTTGGTGATGTTATGAGGATCTCTGTAAGTAGGGAGGTTGCAGTTTCCCTATCCTTTCTCCTCTTTGGTGCAGGTGTATTTTACTCCATCTACAGTATTGATGTAGTTGAAGGTGTGAATGCAGTATATACTAATACCTTGATAATTCCCAACTTTGTAAGTGCTGTACTCTTCGATTGGAGGGGATTCGATACCCTTGGGGAGTGTCTAATACTGATAACTTCAGTGTTAGTTACTGGGGTGGTATTTGGAAAGGGACTCTTTAACAGGGATTTCCTTAAAGAGATATATAGTAATGAGGATTGTAAAGATGTTGATCTGGGATTTACTCCTATAATAAAGGTCTTGGCAGTACCTATGGGAGTTTTACTTATGGCCTTAGGGATCGTTGTAATACTTGGGGGACATATTACACCTGGAGGAGGATTTCAGGGGGGTGCCTTGATATCTGCAGGGTATATTTTAACTATGGTGGCATTTGGTAGGAAGGATTGTCCAGTGAGATTCTCCCATAAGTTCTTGGAATCCCTAGAGAGTTTTGGAGCCCTCCTGTTCCTTATACTGGGATTGATAGGCATTATAATTTCAGGGTACTATCTGTTTAACATCACTGATATCTATGGGATAAATCCCTTTCCCTCTCCTTCAGGGATAGGAGATGTAGGTATTATTCCCTACTTAAATATAGGAGTAGGTTTGAAGGTACTTGCAGGGTTATCCACAATAACAACCCTCCTTATCTCCCAGAGGATTATTTTAAAAAACATAGGGAAGGGATAACGTGATGAATTATTTCTTTCTACCATTTACAGGGATGGTATTAGGGTTTATCTTAGGTAGGAGGATAACTGCTAAGTTAAATATATGGTTCTATTTAGTGATAGGGCTAGTTGTTGGATACCTCTTAGGATCACTGCCCTACTACAACTTTCCAATATCCTATTCATTTCTCTTCTCCCTAGTAGGACTCCTAATTGGAAACCTCACTGTTAGGAAGAAGTGATACCTATGATAATAACAGATGTATTCAAGTGTCTGAAGGATGAGAGATGTACAGAGGGATCTAAGGATAAAAATACGCCTATCTGTGTTGAGGTATGTCCTACCGGTGCTGTTGTTATAATAGATGATAAATCTTACTCCTGTATAACTTGTGGTACCTGTGCAAGGGAGTGTCCAAATAAGGCTATTAAAAAAAACAAATTTGGAGGTTATTACGTAGATAGGAGAAGGTGCAACGGATGTAGAACCTGTGAGATTCTCTGTCCCATTGGTATAATAAAGATGGAGAAGGAGGAGAAGGTAATTAATAATAGGAGGAAGGAAGTAGTCTATCCTAAGGGTATCTGTGTAATGTGTGGTTTATGTGTAGAGGTGTGTCCCCATAGTGCCAGGAGATTCTTCTACAGTGGAGATCTGAAGGATAGAAAGAACAGGGCACTTCTAGATAAATATATACAGATACTGGCTAGGATTGGAAAAAAGGAGAAACTGCCTATTGAAGAGAAGGGAGAATTAAAACCTAAGAGGGTTTCCAACCTTAGAACATCTATATACATAGATAGGGATCTCTGTAAAAACTGTGGTAGATGTATCTATCTATGTCCAAGAGAGACAATATTAGAGAAGGATACTGTAGATGGCTGTACAAGATGCAATATATGTGGTGATGTATGCCCAAAGGGTGCTATAGTTGAAGGAGTGGTAGATGAGGAGAAGTGTGTCCTATGTTGGAACTGTATAAGGAAATGTCCCAAGGATGCTCTAAGGATAGAGAACTTCAAGGTAGTTAAAGTTAAAGATGATAAAAAAACCATACCATCGAGGTACTGTATAAACTGTGGGTTATGTGCAGATAACTGTCCAAGGGGAGCCTTAAGGGTTAAGGACGGTAGGATCCTCTACGACGAGAGTATATGTGATCTATGTGAAACCTGTGTAAAGGTATGTCCTCAGGAGGTTAGGATAAAGAGAGATAAAAAAATCACTGGAGCCTGTACCCTCTGTGGTATATGTATAGAGGAGTGTCCAGAGAAAGCAATATCCTTTAAAAAGGTTGAGAAGTTCCAGGTTATCAGAGATGAGAGATGTATATATTGTGGCACCTGTGGAGATGTATGTCCAGTGGACGCCATAACTGTAAAGATAAAACTTAGAAAGGGAGATAAGGATACAGGAGAGGTAATTTTTAACGAGAACTGTGTAATGTGTGAGAAGTGTGCAATTCACTGTCCAAGGGATGTTATACCAAATACTACAGGTTATAAAAAAGTTGTAGATAGGGAGAATTCCTACATCTGGACAGACTTTGATCTCTGTATTAGATGTGGGTTGTGCAACAGGATATGTCCAGTGGATGCTGTAGATATGGGAGACATAGATGAGGAGAGATGTGAATACTGCTCCGCCTGTGCAAATATATGTCCTACCAATGCTATCAACATCTACAGAACCTGGGTGGAGAAGAAGATGTGAGGTTTAAAAATACTTTTACTTCCCAATTAAAATAGTAATTAAAATAATAATAATTATAATAAAAATCCTAATGAAAAGGACGTTTTCGAATACTGAAAAATGGGGAGAATCTTACGGTATCAACACCTGTCTAAGATATTTAGGGGACCATCCCTTCAATCTCCTTATAATAAGATTTTACTATCTCTGTACTAACTCTTTATTAACTATTTCTTGAGGAGAGAGTAACTAAGGTGTAATTATGGATCAATCCCTTAAAAACCTCGCCAAACTGGTGATCCTAGGTGCCTATAAAAACATAGAGAGGATACTCTTAGGTACAGATACCTACACCTCAAGGGAGATGAGGAAGGAGATACTCTCAGGGGTGAAACTACCAAGGTATATTTTAGAGGATCTCTGTATCGGATGTGCAGGGTGTGCCAATGCCTGCCCGACAGGATGTATCCAGATGAAAAAGATCGAACCTGTTAAGTTATCTGACAACTATGTGAAAAAGAGTATTCCTGTAATGGACCCTACAAAGTGTATATACTGTCTATACTGCCATGACTTCTGTCCCGTGTTCTCCATATTCAACGAGATATCCCCTATACATCCAAGGGATGTAGGAGAGGAGTACGTAGAGGTGGATCTCTCCAAGATCTTTGAGAAGCCTGTAGATATTCCTGAAAGTCAGTTGAAAAAGATCGCCAGTATCCTCTCTATAAATCTTAGAAAGTTGATGAAAGATAGGGGGAAGTGATATGATAAAGGAATATGCTAGAAAAAAGTGTATCCATGTTATGCTGGCATATACAGGGGGATGTAACGGTTGCGATATCGAGACAGTTAACTGTTTCCTCTCCCCCTACTATGACGCAGAACAGTACAACGTCTTTTTAACCTGGAATCCAAGGGAGGCAGATATACTAATTGTAAGTGGCTGTGTTACTAAGGTTATGAAGGAACCATTAAGAAAGATATACGAGAGTATCCCAGAACCAAAGGCTGTAGTTTCTATAGGTTGCTGTGCTCTGATGGGAGGGGTTTATGGAAACATAGGGGGCTACTTAGGTACCTCGGATTTTATAGAGGGTCCTGTAGATAGAATAATTCCAGTGGATGTTAAGGTACCTGGATGCCCACCGAGGCCAGAGGATATTATAGACGGTATAATAAAGGCTATTCCGAAGATAGTTAAGGGATAATTGATTTTTAAAATAAAATAATGATTATAAAAAGAATAATTAAAATAAAAATATTAAAAACTTATAAATAAAGAATAAATTCGGCGAATAAAGTAAAATATAGGTCCTATCTCCTGGACTACACTATATACTGGAGAAGCAGGGGGGATTTATTCCTTAGCATCTGGAAAAGTATAGGGTTTTCTGTCATAATTAAAAATTAAAAACCTCAAAGGAGGCGAGTTCATTTTGATAAGATATTAATGTGTAGTAATATTTTAAAGTACAATAGTAAAAGGTGTGCCTATGGTTATCGATCTATCACTTATAGAATTCATACTCTCAATAGTAGGTATTCCCCTTATAGCCTTTGCAGTCTCTACACTGATCCCAGGGATACAGAGGAAGATCCAGGCGAGGATTCAGAGGAGAATAGGTCCCTCTATCTTAACACCTGGGTTGTGGGCACTCTTTAAATTTCTGGCTAAGGAGGTAAAGAGGCCCTTCAGTGAGATGCCTAGATTGTATAACTTATTAACAGTCCTTGGTTTCCTTGTAGTTTGGGTTATTTTAGCCGCTACTACAGTACCTCATATACATGTTGTTTCTAATATTGTATTTATCACAGGTCTCCTGAAGGTTAAAGAGATGCTATATATTATCATGGGGTCCCTAAGTAGTTCCATCATGGGAGTTAGGATGCCTATCTCTGATATCTGTAAAGGTAGTAATTTTACAGATATATTGAGAATGTCTCTTGAACAACTTGGGGCACTTAGGGCATACAAGTTAATTACAGTGGGGTCCTTTCCCCTCTATATAGGAATAGTACTTCCCTTCATCTCCAAGAAGAGTATATTCTTAGATAGTATAGTTGGGAGTAATTTTCTATTCACCCTTCCAGGTATCTTTGGAGCGATAGCATACTTTATAGGCTATGTTGTACTAATTGGAGAGTATCCATTTTCCATAATGCACACAAAGGCTGACGTTATCGAAGGTCCTACCTTGGAGTACTCTGGTAGATACAGGGCGATATACCTATCATTTAAGGAGTTACTTATGATAACCTTAGGAAGTTTATTTGCAACACTCTATTTAGGAATATATCCCGATGTAAACAGCCCAATAACCATTGTTATAAACTTTGGAGTGGCATTTTTAATATCTATCTTAAGTAGTATCTTAGGGGCATACTCTCCAGTGCTAACCTTCAGGCAGATATATCCTATATCTCTATATACTTCTGCAGTGGGATTTGTTGGGGTTCTACTTGCACTGTTAAGGATTTAAAATATTTAAAATAAGAAATTTAATATTAAGCCTCGAAAGAAACAAGTTCATATATTTGTTTTAAGTGATGTATAAAATAAAAAATCCCTATCTATCTAAAATATAAGTTTTTTAAAAGTCCATCCTCTAGACATTAGAGAAGAGAAAGAAATGGTCCTCTTTTATAGAATTTCATATTATAACAAATTTCTCACTTTATTTTCTAGTTTTCTGTATTTTTAATTAGATTTTTATAATTTTAATAATTATTTTTTTAATTTTTTTAACTACGTTGACAAAAAACTATGACTCTCTATTATAACCATTACCAAGTCATTTTAATAGATATTGCTAATTTTTACGAGAGTTTCTTAAATCGACAAATGTCTAAATAAACTTTATTCTAAATCGAAACTTTTATATAACTATAATGAAAACCATAAACCATGGATAAAATAAAAAAACATATCATTGGAGACATCGCTCTATCTGAGGATATTGGAAAGGGTCTAAAAAAATGGAGGGAGATATTCAACATCCCCCAAATAGAGGTGGCTAAGTACCTTATGGTCTCTCCTTCTGTGGTAAGTGACTATGAGACAGGTAGGAGGAAAAATCCAGGTGTAAACATTATAAAGAGGTACGTAGATGCCCTGGTGGATATAGATAGGAGGAGGGGAGGGGGCACCATAAGGGCTCTCCAGAGGATACTAAACCCATTTTCCATGGATCCCATCCTTCAGATAAAGGAGTACAACAGCCCAGTTAGGATTTTAGAATTCCTGGAAATAATAGAGGGAGAACTTCCAGAGAGCCCTAATAACGAAGAGGTTCAAAATTATCGTAAAGAGATGGAGGAGAAGTTAAATAACCACATATTTGGCCATACAGTTGTAGATAGCGTAAAGGCCATATTGGAGATGAGTGGACAGGATTTTTTGAACCTCTACGGTTGGACAACTGAGAGGGCTCTGATATTTACAAATGTATCCACAGGTAGGAGTCCTATGGTTGCCATAAGGGTAAGTTCTATAAAACCTAGGTTGGTGGTCTTTCAGGGAGTATCTTACTTAGATAAACTGGCATTGAAGTTGGCTGAGATAGAGAGTATCCCACTTATCCTTACGAAACTTTCAGTGGATGAGTTGTTGGAGAGGTTAAGTAAGATAAATTAGGTGATCCGATGAAGGTTGGTATTGTAGGTTATGGGAGTTATATTCCCAAGTACAGGATAAAGGTAGAGGAGATTGCTAGAGTTTGGGGAAAGGATCCAGAACCTATAAAGAAGGGTCTTGTAGTGTATGAGAAGAGTGTCCCAGGTCCAGATGAGGATACTGCCACTATAAGTGTTGAGGCTGGTAAAAATGCTCTGAAAAGGGCTGATATAGATCCTAAGGATATTGGCGCCCTCTATATAGGTAGTGAGAGTCATCCCTACGCAGTAAAACCTACCTCCACCATAGTTGCAGAGGCTTTAGGAATTACACCAGATCTAACCTGTGCAGATTTAGAGTTTGCATGTAAGGCTGGGACTGCAGGTATTCAGATGTGTATGGGACTTGTTGGAAGTGGGATGATAAAGTACGGAATGGCAATTGGGGCAGATACTGCCCAGGGAGCACCTGGCGATGCCCTTGAATACACCGCTGCGGCAGGGGGAGCCTGTTATATAATAGGGAGCAAGAGGAAGGAGATAATAGGAGAGATCAACGGCACTTACTCCTTTACAACAGATACTCCAGATTTTTGGAGGAGGGAGGGGAAACCCTATCCAAAACATGGTGGTAGATTTACAGGGGAGCCTGCCTACTTCAGACATGTGATAAGTGCTGCAAAGGGTTTAATGGAGAAGATGGGTACAACTCCAAGGGATTACGATTACTGTGTATTCCATCAACCTAACGGTAAGTTCTACATAAGGGTTGCCAAGTACTTAGGGTTTAAGGAGGAGCAGTATAAAGATGGATTACTTACTCCCTATCTGGGAAATACCTACTCCGGCGCTGTGCCCTTGGGACTATCTAATATTCTAGATAAGGGTAAAGAAGGGGATAGGATACTTGCAGTATCCTATGGAAGTGGAGCAGGAAGTGATGCCTTCGACATTACTCTTACCGAGAGAATAGAGGAGGTAAAGGATAGGGCACCTAAAACCATGGATCTACTTAACAGGAAGGAGTACATAGATTACTCCATATATCTCAAGTACAGGAGAGGTATAAAGGTATAAAGGGATAGTATGAGGGATGTAGTAATAATAGGATACGGACAGACGAAATTTGGAGAACTCTGGGAGTACTCCTTCAGAGATATAATAGTTGAGGCAGGAGTTAAGGCTATTGAAGATGCCAACATAGACGGTAAGGATCTCGATGCCATCTACGTTGGAAACATGAGTGGGGGGCTCTTCGTAGGACAGGAACATATATCCTCCCTTATAGCAGACTACGCAGGTTTAACACCTATTCCCTGTACAAGGGTTGAGGCTGCCT
Source organism: Methanofervidicoccus sp. A16 (assembly GCF_003351865.1). Classification (NCBI taxonomy): domain Archaea; kingdom Methanobacteriati; phylum Methanobacteriota; class Methanococci; order Methanococcales; genus Methanofervidicoccus; species Methanofervidicoccus sp. A16. The sequence goes on from NZ_CP022242.1 coordinate 665,549, forward strand.
GTGCCTCTGGAAGTTTAGCCCTTAGAAGTGCCTACCTCTCTGTGGCAAGTGGGCATCATGATGTTGTATTTGTGGGAGGGGTTGAGAAGATGACAGACGTTGTAGATGCCACCTCTGCAATAGCAACTGCTGCAGATCAGGAGTGGGAGGCATTCTTTGGTGCAACCTTTCCCTCCCTCTACGCCATGATGGCAAGGAGGTATATGTACGAGTACGGTCTCACCATAGAGGAGTTATCCATGTGGAGTGTTATAGCCCACGATCATGGATCTAGAAATCCCTATGCCCAATTTAGGTTTAAAACCACACTGGAACAGGTTATAAATGCACCTCCAGTTGCAGAACCTTTAACACTTATGCACTGCTCCCCAGTATCAGACGGTGCTGCGGCTCTTATAGTATGTGATGCAGAGAGGGCTAAGGATTTCGTCTCCAAGGACGATATGATATATATAAGGGCATCTACTCAGGCTTCAGATACCATCTCCCTTCACAGTAGGGAGAGTATAACAACCCTTAAATCTGCAAAGGTGGCGTCGGAGAGGGCATATAAGATGGCGGGGATCACTCCAGAGGTGGTAGATGTTGCAGAGGTCCATGACTGTTTTGCCATAAATGGATTAATACTACTGGAGGATCTAGGTTTCTGTAAGAAGGGGGAAACTGGGAAGATCGTTGCCGAGGAGAGGATAAGGGTAGATTGTGAGGATTTCATTACAGTTAATCCCAGTGGAGGTTTAAAGGCGGCGGGACATGCCCTTGGGGCGACAGGTATAAGACAGGTTGGAGAGATATACTGGCAGTTGAAGGGGGATAAGAACTGTAAGGATAGACAGGCGGTTATAAAACATGGTTATGGAATAACTGCAAATGTTGGGGGAACTGGGGGAACTGTATGTATCCATATACTCTCTAATAATAAGAGATAGGTGAAAGGATGTGCAACCTCAACCTCTATTTAAATGATGAATTGGTTATGGAGGATGTTATGCTTGTAGAAAAAAGAGGGGATAAGATCGTTGCCACAGATCTCTTCGGTGAGAGTAAGGAGTTTCAGGGGGAGATCGTTAAGGTGGATCTAAATAACAACAGGATACTGATAAGAGGTTAATTTGGTGATACCTTGGTAGTGAGAAGTTGGAGACATATAAAGGAGAGGTACTGTCTCATTGGGACTAGGTGTAAAACCTGTGGTAGGATATTCTTCCCATCTAGGAATATATGTCCCTACTGTAGAAGGAAGGGAGAGTTGGAGGAGTATAAACTCAGTGGAAGGGGGAAGGTATATTCTTACTCTGTAGTGCATACACCACCTAAGGAGTTTGAAAGGATAGCACCTTATGTAATTGCAATTGTAGAGTTGGAGGAGGGCCCAAGGATAACAGCCCAGATAGACTGTAAACCAGATGAGGTATATATTGACATGCCTGTAGAGGTTGTATTTAGGAGGATAAAGGAGGATGGAGAGGACGGAATAATCCATTATGGGTATAAGTTTAAACCTGTGGAGGGTTAATTTTTATTAAAAAAATAATAATTATAAAAAAGATTATAATAAATAAAATAAAAAAATAAAAAGAATAAGAAGTCCTAAAAAATAGAGTTAGCAAAATCCAATCCCTTCTTAATGTCCAGTGTAAGTTAAGAGAACAACAGCAAGATTTACTCTTTCGCCTAATTTTAATTATAATCATTATTATTTCTATTAATCTAGGTTCTACTTCATAGTTTGTAGTTTATTATAATTATCTTTGTTCCTGTCCTATATTTTTAACTATAATCATAAATAAATTTATTATAATAATTATAAAAATCAGGTGAAAAAAAGATCAGGACATATAAAAACCTCTTAGATTATCTTATGACAAAAACATCACTAATCATAAAAACTCTAAAAGGTGAGCCCTACGAGATGGGAGATCACCTTTGAGGGGATCACTTACCAATGTATTAGATGTGGATACTGCTGTAGTTGTAGAAATTGGAGGATATACCTTCCATACTTTGACTATATAAAATTGAGGGAGAACTACTCTGAATATATCGAAGATAGTGAAGGGTCTCACTTCCATAAGAGGCTAAAGATCGATAAAAGAGGGTGTGCCCTATTGACAGATAACAACCTCTGTAAAATCCAGATAGAAAGAGGGTACACCTATAAACCTACAATGTGCAAACTCTTTCCCTTCAGTTTCAGGGTAAAGTGGAATGGGGATCTTCTACTTACCATTAAACATTACTGTAGGGGTATCAGAATAGGAGAGTGTAATAGGGAGATAATCAAACATGCTATAGAGTGTTGCGAGGAGTTGTATCTCGATCAACTGGAGAGGATAAGAATTATGGGGATGGAAACCTCTACAAGGTGTAGGTTGGATGAGAAGGAGTACATTACATGGGAGGAGAGGGAAAAGTTCGGAAGATACATATTCAGTAGTTCTAACTTAGAAGAACTCTGTAGAAAGTACATGGAGATAGTAAATCTTAACGTGTCTAAGGATATTGCCTATATTAAGAGAAATATAGAGGGAAGTATTGTTAAGGGTTATAATAGTTATAACTACAACTATTTTATCAACAGTGGTATAAAATACGCTTCCAAAAAGAGAAAGTATAAAGAGACCAGTAGAATTAGATTTGTAGAAAGGGAGATTATAAGATACTTAGGAGAGTTGAATAAGAGGGAGATTTTTAGAAAGTTATCCTTTAAAGAGGAATTATACAGGTTGATTATAATTGGTAAGAAACTTAGTAGATACAAAAATATCTTAGAGGGAGAAGGAATAATTGATCTTGAACTTACTATAAACGAATCTTCACTAATTAAGTAAAAAATTTTCAATGTTCAGTTATATTTCGTATCTATACGGATTTATGAGATCTATCTCCTATTTTATTTCTTGTTAAATTACTGTATTCTCTTATTCTTCCCTTTTCAGAAGGTGGAATTTCACTGTAGAATTCTTTTCTATGGAGAGATTCTAATAAACTCTCTAATTTAAATATTTAATTTTTTCAAATATTCAAGATAAGGATTTCTTAAAATAATACTCAATAAAAATAAAATAAAAAATATATAATGTATTTTATATAGAATTAGATATTATAAAGGGTATAGGAGGTATAACGTCAATTGGGAAACTATGGAAAAAGAATCAATAATACTTACTATAACAATAATCCTAGTGGCTATACCTATAACTTGGCTTATTCAGTACTATCTTTCAAGTTCTGAAGATGTTTTAGCGAAGTACGATGTTCATCATGTGGAGTTTACTACTATCAACGGTAGAAATGTCTCGATAGTGTATCAGATTAAAAATTTAGAGGATCCAAGTAGTGTTAAAGGCAAGTTAGATGTACAGACTAAAACTGAAATTTGTTATATTGTATGGTATATATTCAATAAGTATCCTAACGTTGACGAAGTTCAGATAATATCTTACTATAGTCATGAAGGAAGATTTATCGAATACTACAAATTTAAAATAGATAGAAGAAATGCTGAATTAGCAGGTCTATTGAACATTTCCAAGGAAGATTTGGCAAACAACATATACCACTATTACAACAAATTAATTAAACTGGGTAAATTAAAAGTGCATAGTGAATAAGGTTTTTATCTCTTTATTGAAAAGAAAATAATAAATATAAAAAATTTTTTAAATAATTATTAAACTTTAAATAGGGGATAACTATGGTAACGATAGTTCCTATCTCTGAAGAGGAAAAAATGAGTATATTAACGGGACTTAGAAGTCGAGTACCTGCTACAAAATTGGTAACTTTAAAAAAAATAGCAGATATAGCAGATCTACGTCCAGAATCCCTACAGTACTTGGAGATGGTAGATAAAAGGAGTATGCAGGAGATAATCCAATCTATTGAAAAAATATACGAGATGGAACAGGACGAAATAATAAAGAGGGAAGCGTTAATAACCCTTCAAAAGGTAAAAAAAGCCTTAGGTTCTAAATTCACTATAGAAGTACCTCGATGTAATAAGTGTAATGAAGTTATAGATCTAGGATGGAACTACTGTACCAACTGTGGTTCCGATATTGACAAAATGGTCTTTGAAAATTTTAATAGATGTAGTAACTGTAATAAGTATATCTTAGAGAATTGGACATACTGTGCCCACTGTGGTACTCAGTTAAAGGAGAAAAAGGAGAGAACACCAGTATGCCCACAGTGTCGAAGACCTATAGATCCCTCCTGGATGGTATGTCCCTACTGTGGTCATAGGTTAAGGAGGATAAAGAGGAGTTAATTTTTATGGATGTTATCAATATACTGTTCTTATTTTTTGGATGTTTACTGGGAACCTTCACTGGAATGGTACCTGGAATACATCCCAATACCTTAATACCTCTTACTACTATACTTTACAGTTATCTATCTCCAGGGAATTACCTATACCTTCTAATAGGAATGGTAATTACTCACTATTTTGTAAATTACATACCTTCGGCATTTATAGGTGTACCTCAAGATGAGACTGCAGTTTCTGTTCTACCCTTACATCGGCTAACTCTAAATGGTAGAGGGCATGAGGGCGTAGTGCTTTGCGGTATTGGAGGTTTCATCGGTGTGCTATTCTCTGTTATATTGGCACTTTTAATTTTTAATATTGGTTTTGATTTAGATGGACTCTATTCTCAATTTAAACCTTATATTCCCTATGTGTTGATACTTTTAGTGATTTTATCTTTAATATTTACAGATAATATACTTTGGAACAGTGTTGTGTTTATTCTCTCGGGAGTATTTGGAATAGTGGTTCTCTACAATCGCCCTCCTGTAGATAACATTCTAACTGCCATATTTACAGGTATGTTTGGAGTGCCTTTTCTCTTAGAAAATCTAAAGAGTGAGAAGGTTCCTCCCCAGAGGATCACCTATCCAGAGGTTGATATTTCCCTCATAAAGTGTGGATTTGTTGGAACCCTTGGAGGATTTCTAAGGATATTCCTACCTGCAATTGGAGGAGCCCAGATAAACTTCTTTCTAAGTAAGTTGATAAGAGAGAATAATATAAAGGGATTTTTAGTATCCCAGGGCGCCATTACCATGTCCAACGAGGTATTCTCTATCCTCTCCCTTCTAATGATAGGTTACGGTAGAAGTGGAACTGCAGTGGCTATAAAGAACCTCTCTATACCTTTGGACAGTAGTATCGTTATTCCCTTGGTGGTGGCAACAGGGTTTGCCCTCTATATACTCATTACTTTATCACAGTACATTTTAGAGTATCTGCCTAGGGTGGATTACGGGAAGATCTCCTTTTATATACTTCTTCTATGTGTATTTATCGTGTTAATTTTAGGGTATTTCTCAGGGTACCTTTTATACTACTTTATGGTTTTCTTGGTGTCCTCTACTTTGGGGATGTTGTCCTTGAAATCTAAAGGGAATATGTCTTATCTTATGGGGGTGTTAGTGTTTCCAACGATACTCTATTATCTAAAAATGTAAGAGTCTAAATCAAAAAATAGTAATATTTCTTTTCCTCCCAGTGTTTAGAAGTAACGATAAGATCAGATTTTTTAAAGTTTAAAAAATATAAAAAAATAAAAATTAAATAAATTATTTATAAAAAAATAAAAATTAAATAAATTATTAATATATTGAACCTTAATAAAAAATAGAATCATAAGAAAACCTAATAATAAAAGGAACAATTGCAGGCAAAGAGCAAATCTATAGTTGTCTTTAGAGGTACTTTATATACTGAAAAATACTACAAACCCTGTTTAATACCTTCTTAGAAATATAAAATTCTGTTTAAGAACATTTTATGGAAAAGATATTTTATCCTATTTTTTGTTTTTATCGCTAATTTATTACTTTCTAATTTTTATAAATAATAGAGAAAAATTAGTAATTATAACAATAAAAACAAAATACCACAAAAACACTATTGGGATACTATGCTATCTAAAAGAGGTCAAATCTCCATCGATGCTATATTGGCAATAATCTTTATACTGTTAGTCACTGCAATACTCAGTTATAACGTATTTAACACTTTAGACAATATTAGAGACTGGGAAATCGTGGAAAGAGGATATTCTATAATGGATGTTTTTGAGAATTACGCTCTAATATCCTACTCGAAGGACGTTGTCCTTTCAACAACCTTTGAACCTATAGGGAATATCAGTTATACCATAAGGTTTTCCAACAAAGAGATAGTAGTGGATGATAATACCACTATTATCTTTAGAAGAGAGTACGACGAAAATGGCACTTATATAAACATCACTGAAAATAACTTAAGATACACAAATGAAACTTTACCTCCAAATATTGTTAATATCTCCTTTGGAGATTTCTATATAACTAAAAATCTATCTGTAAGGATAAGATAACTTCGAATTAGGGGCAATATTTCTTCTAAATCATTTTAAGAGAATCTTTAGTTTTTGTATAGAACTTTATTTCTTATTAACTTATTTTCAGTATTTCAACTATAATAATTAAAATTATTATAATAATCTAAAAGAAGTAAAAAATCCCTCTTCTAGTACCTAAGAGTGCCTAAAATAGATTTATTATCTGTTTACTCTCATTTATCTTTTATTTTAGAATTTTAACAATTTACCTCAAGGTGATGCTAATGTTCATAGGTATAGACGATACAGACAGTAGGGAGAAGTACTGTACTACCTATATTGGTGCCCTTTTAATGGAGGAGTTGGGAAAGAGGTACAAGATGGATACTCCAAAGTTGATTAGGATGAATCCGATGGTCAAGTATAAAACTAGGGGAAATGGAGGGGTTTCTTTAAGGGTTCTGGAAAAGGATCTAAAGGATAGTGATATAGATTATATAAAAAAAACTGTTTTGAAGTACGTAGAAGAGTATTCAGATCTTGAGGATGAGAATACAAACCCAGGAGTTGTTTTCCTCATGGAGGAGGATTATAAGAGAAACAGGAGTATTTTAAAAAACTACTATAAGAAGGTACTATACGATATAGTGGATCTCCAATATGCCAAGGAGATCGTTGAGAAGGTAGGAGGAGAATACGTGTGTTATAAAAAGGGCTACGGTGTTATAGGGGCTTTGGGGAGTATAGCATCCTGTGGGCCCTATACCTACGAACTTCTAACTTACAGGAAGAAGGAGAACTGGGGGAGGGAGAGAATAATCGACGATAAATCAGTTGTAGAGATGGATAGGAAGACATTTCCCTATACCTTCAACAACGTAGATGGAGATAAACAGATAATTGCACCTAACACCAAGTGTCCAGTTCTCTACGGTATCAGAGGGGTAAGAAAGGATATACTGCGAAAGGCTATGAGGATGGTTAAGTGTGGAGAGGAGATAGACAGGTATATGATATTTAAAACCAACCAGGGTACAGATGCTCATCTGAGGCCTATGAAAATAAAGGATATCTATCCAAATACAGGGGTTATCGTTTATGGAGTAGTTACAGAGGATCCTAAGAATATAAGGGGAGGAGCTGTGGTTTTCAAGGTTAGTGATGGTACTGGAGAGATCTCCTGTGTAGCCTACGAACCTACAAAGAGATTTAGGGATATAGTAAGAAAGTTAAAAAAGGATGATATGGTGGGTGTGTATGGAACTGTACGGGAGGAACCTTTTGGTATTAATATAGAAAAGTTGAAAGTGGTGAAGTTAAGTAAGTTATACATTAAGGATAAGAGGTGCTCCTGTGGAGGTACCTTGAAGTCAAAGGGGGTTAAAAGTGGGTACGTATGTAATAGGTGTAAGAAGAGGATAGATTACAACAGTATAAAACTGATTGAGGTAAAGAGGGACGTCTCAGAGGGATTCTACGAGGTGCCACCCTCTGCAAGGAGACATCTAAGTAAGCCTCTACTTCTGTTTTAAAGCCAGTATTTTAACTAGTATTGTCCTCTTAAAATTCTAAAAAGTTTGGAACGTTAAGTACCCTTAATTTTATATTGAGTGTTCCAACAATTTTAAATAAAAGTAGTAAAATAAAGTGGTGCTATGCTATCAGATATACTTAGAGGAAACATAGAGAGAAAAACCATAACACAGATATACGGCCCTCCCGGTGTAGGAAAAACGAATATCGCTATCATCTCTACAGTTAATTTTATAAGGAGGGGATATAAGGTAGTGTATGTAGATACAGAAGGAGGGCTCTCTGTTGAGAGAATAAGGCAGATATCTGGAAGGAATTTTGAAAAAATACTTGAAAATCTGATAATTTACGAACCTGAAACTTTTGAAGAGCAGTCTAGAATCCTGGAGAAACTATTCTATATCGAAAATATGGGGCTAGTGGTTATAGACGGGATATCCTCCCTTTATAGATTAGAACTCTCTGATGACGTCCATAGAAACACCCTTCTCAACAGGATACTTGGGAAACAGATACTTACCTTGTTAAAACTTGCCAAAAAAAAGAACGTAGGAGTATTATTAACCAACCAGATTAGTGATACCTACAACGGGGTTAGACCTATAGGAGGTATAGTATTGGAGTACTGGAGCAAGACTATTGTAAGGATGGAGAGGATAGATGATATTAGAGAGGCTATTTTGGAGAAACATAGGTATATTAAGGAGGGTGAGAGAGTTAAATTCAGAATAGTAAATGAGGGAATTGAGATTCTTAAGAGATAAGATAAAATTAACAATACTACAAAGGTGAGGGGAAGTTATAAAATTATTAAGGAATTTTATACCATCTTTTTCATTGATATCATTATATTTTTTATTTTAAAAATATTATTTTTATAATTATTATTAAAAAATATTAAAAATAGTCATTATTCCATTCCCAACTCTTTTCACCTAAACCTTATATATTATTTTAAAAATAATTTTCAATACTATCTCAACGGTGATATTATGAAAGTGCTCCTCTATGTCTTCGTAGAAACTGAAAATATAGGGAAGGTTATCAACGCTCTATCTGAAGGTGGCATATCTGGGTTTTTTCTTATGGAGTATAAAGGATTATCTCCTCAGGAGTGGAAAGGTTTTTTAATAGATGAGGACCCTGAAAAGGCTATAAAGATTGTTAACGATATATCTCGTAATGCTGTAATGATAGGTACCGTAGTAAGTGAGAAAAGGGGAGAGATAATTAAGAGATATATCAAGGAAAAACTATCGAACTGTAGATACACCATAATAGAAGTACCTGTTGAAAATATCGAAGTTAATATTGTAGAGTAATGGGATACACATGAGATTTAGGAGGAGAAAAGGTCGTCCAAGGATACCTCGATTCATCTCTGAAATACCGAAAATTAGGGAGTTCGTACCTAAAGAGGGAGTAGAAGATGACAGTGATACTGTAAAACTTACCTACGAGGAGTTGGAGGCTATAAGATTGGTCGATTATTTAGGGTTCTCTCAGGAGGAAGGGGCTGAGTTAATGGGCGTATCTAGGCGAGTTTTCTGGAATATTCTAAAATCTGCCAGGAAGAAGATAGGTGACTTCCTGATAAACGGTAAAGTGTTAAGGATAGAGGGGGAAGATTATATATTAAGAGAGTGTGGGATGTGTAAACTATGTGGCAGAATGAGACACTGTGCCTTTAAACCAAAGGATCACTGTCGTAGATTCAACCCATAAAAAAGGTGGTAGGATGATACTGTTAGAGGTTAAGAACGTTTCAAAGAGATTTGGCGATAACCTAGTATTAAAGGATATAAACTTTACACTTGAGGAAGGTGAGGTATTAGGTATATTGGGAAGAAGTGGTGCCGGTAAATCTGTACTACTTCATATGTTAAGGGGTATGGAAGGATATGAGCCCACAGAAGGTAAGGTAATATATCACGTCACAATGTGTGATAATTGTGGAGAGGTAGATGTGCCCTCTAAAGATGGGCAGAGATGTGAGAGATGTGGGGAGGGGGTATTACGTAAAACATCTATAGATCTCTGGGGAGATAATGAAGGCGTCTACAACTTGAAAAGAAAGATTGCAATAATGCTCCAGAGAACCTTTGCACTTTACGGGGAGAAAAGTGTAATTGAGAACATATTGGAGGCCTTATACTCTGCAGGTTTTGAGGGCAAGGAGGCTGTTGAGATCGCTCTAAAACTTATAAAGATGGTGAAGTTAGAACATAGGGTCACCCACATTGCAAGGGATCTCAGTGGAGGAGAGAAGCAGAGAGTAGTACTTGCAAGACAACTTGCCAAGAAACCTGTAATATTTTTGGCAGATGAACCTACAGGAACCTTGGATCCTAAAACTGCTAAGTTAGTACATGAGACGCTGAAGAATGCAGTTGTTAAAAAAAATATAAGTATGATAATTACCTCCCACTGGCCAGAGGTAGTTGCTCAACTTTCAAATAGAGTAATGTGGCTGGAAAATGGGCAAATTAAAAAGATGGGAGATAGTAAGGAGATTGTAGAAGAATTCATGTCATCTCTTAAGGAATTTAAGAAATTTGAAAAGGTAGAAGTAAAAGAAAAACAGATCATACTGGAAGATATAGAAAAGAAGTACTGTTCTGTTGAGAGAGGAGTAGTACATGCTGTTAAGGGAGTGTCTTTAGATATATACGAGATGGAGATATTTGGTATAGTGGGAACCAGTGGGGCTGGAAAAACTACCTTGGCGAAGATTATAGGAGGAGTTATACCTCCATCTAGGGGGAAGTATCTGTTCAGATTAGGAGATGAATGGATAGATATGACTAAACCTGGACCTATGTACAGAGGTAGGGCAAAGAGATACATCGGTATGTTATTCCAGGAGTATGCACTATACCCACATAGGACTGTACTCTACAACCTTACAGAGGCCATAGGTTTAGAACTCCCTGGAGAATTTGCAAGGATGAAGGCACTATATACGTTGATGTCCGTAGGTTTCACTGAAGAGGAGGCAGAGAAGATATTGGATAAGTATCCTAGGGAGTTAAGTGTTGGGGAGAGACACAGAGTAGCCCTTGCCCAGGTACTTATTAAGGAGCCAAGAGTCGTAATACTGGATGAGCCTACTGGAACGATGGATCCATTTACAAGGAACATGGTGGCAGAGTCTATCCATAAGTCTAGGAAGGAGTTAGAGCAGACTTATATAATCGTATCCCACGATATGGACTTTGTAATGAACGTATGTGATAGGGCTGCCCTTATGAGGGACGGGAAAATCGTTAAGATAGGAAAACCAGAGGAGATTGTGAAGATACTCACTGAGGAGGAGAAGGAGGACATGGGACTGTGATTTCTTAATTTTTTAACTATTTTTAACTGATCTTAGTAGGAATTAATAGTTGTTAAAAATAGATAAAAGAGTAATTTACCTTTAGTTTCTAATAAAAAAAGTAATTAAAAAAGTTATAGGTATTATAATAATAAAAATCCCATATAAAAAATAAATAAAAACCCTAGTTCCCATCAAAAGAGTAGTTTAAAGAATAATAAAAATAATTATAAAGATAATAATTATAAAATAATAAAAATAATAAAAAGATTTTAAAATAAAAAACTTCTATAATCTCAGATATACCATTTTAAAAAGAAGATTGGAGGAGAATTTCGGAAAGATCTTGGATATTTAATGATTTTTATATTGATTGTTTTCATTGTCCTTTTAATCACCACTTGGTGGGAACTAAGGTTAAATAAAAAGGAATTGAAGTTATTAACGATATTAATTTTATAAGTGTCCTGGACTCTAATGGCAGGATTTAGAAATTCTATTTTGATGGAGGATAGCCAACAGTTATGATTTAGAAGATACGTGGAAAAATCTTTTCTTCTTCCAACATCAGGATAAAGTAGAAATACTTTTGTGTTTACAGTATTTTAGTATTTTACTTTCAATATTTTTATAAAGTTTTTAAATATAGGTTTAATATTGATTTTATTGAGATTTTGGTAACATTTAGGAGCGTATAATTATAATAATTACTAATAAAATTTTAATTAAAATTTAAAAAATAATAAAAAGAAATTAGATACATAAAAAACTTAATCCTATTGTTATTTTTCCTGAATACTCTAAACACTAAGAAAGTGAGAAATATATTATAATTTTATCATTTTAATTTAAATTTCAAATATTAATAACTAAAAAAATATCCAAATATGAAGATTATTAATTAAAAATAAAATTGTTAAAAAATATTAAAAGAGCAATGTAGATAAAAAATATTTAAAATATAACTGTTTATTCTTTTTAGAGTATTGTTCTAAACTATTAAAAAGTAGAATAAAGACCTTACTAACTCTTTTTCATTTCACAAATTTTTTCTGATTTTATCATGATTTTAATAGAAAATAGATCTATTGTTGTATAAAGTCTCTAATTAATAAGGTGTCATTATGGATAGATCTAAAACATCTGAGGATAAGGTAGTGGTAACTGTAGATGAGTTGAAGAAGATGATAAGGAACAATGAAGAAGATAAAATAGACGAGATAGATATCGTTACAACTGCTACCTGTGGAATAATGTCTGGTACTATGGCGGTTTTTTATATCCCTATCGCTGAACCTGGAACCTTTAGAAAGGGGGAAAAAATATACTTAAATGGTATAGAAGGACATATTGGACCTTGTCCAAATGAGTACTTAGGTTCTGTAGATGTTGTAGTGTACGGTACAAGTTATGTGGGAGACTACGGAGGTGGATTTTTATTTAAAGATCTAGTTGCAGGTAAGGAGGTAGATGTCCTCTTAGAGAGTGAGGGGAGAACATACAAGAGGACTATAACCTTAGATGATATTCCCACTGCTAGAATGATAGGAACGAGGATGGCATTTAAAAACTATTCAGCCTTTACCAACTTAGGAGAGGAACCTGTAAGGACTATCTTCCATAGAAGAAAGATGAAAAAAGGAGAGGCCTCCTTCTCAGGATGTGGTGAATTAAACCCTCTCCAAAATATGTACTGTGATGAAAGGAACCTTCTTGGAAAAAGAGTATTATTAAATGGTGCTGAAGGTGTAATACTTGGATTTGGGACAAGGAGTTCAAGTGGGAAGGAAAATATTATGATATCTGCAGATATGCACAGTATGGATCCTTACTATTTAGGAGGTTTTATTACATCTGGAGGTGTAGAGGTATTTAATACAGTTGCAGTACCTGTAGAGGTTGATGAGAAAAATAAAGAGTTCTTAAAGACCTTAGATGAAAATATCCCTTTGCCTCTGGTAAATGTGGTGGGAAGGAGTATTATAGATATAGGTAACTACGCCCAGGTATGGAAGGATGCTGATTTAAGGCCCAATATAAACATCTACAGGTGTAGAAACTGTGATGTATGTATTCCTATGGAAATGTGCCCAACGAAGGCTATAAAGAGAATGCCTCATTTAGGAAATAGACCACTACCAACAGAGGATTGCTTTGGGTGTGGTATCTGTACAGGTGCCTGTCCTTATGGGATATACTCCATGAAGTTAAACAGTATCTTGGGAATACCTATAACCTGTAGACAGTCAGACAGGGAAAGGGCAATGAGGTTATCTAGAGAACTTAAAGAGAGAATCGAGAAAGGAGAGTTTAAACTTTAAAAGTTTTTAAGTATTAAAGGATTACAACCCTAAGTTTATCCTTAGAGCGAAGAAGTTAGTCATTTTTTAACGCCTTCACTGGATCCAAATTCGCAGCCTTATATGCTGGATAGAGAGACGCAATTACAGATGTTCCAACACCAAATAAAAATCCCAAAAATGTATAAATCAAACCCTCCAGAGTTATGTAGGAGTTCAATAAATAATGAACTACTAGATAGCCTATTCCTAAACTTAACAACACCCCAACAACACTACCAACAACTCCCAATATTAGAGATTCAAATAGAAACAGCATTAAAATGTCTCTCCTAGACGCTCCTATACTCTTCATGATCCCAATCTCCTTAGTCCTCTCAACTGTACTCATTAGCATTGTATTTCCAATTCCAACCCCTGCAACTAAAAGAGATATTCCACCTACTCCCATTAAAAAGAGGGATATGTTATCTAAAACATTCTCTATAGATCTTAAAATTCTGTCCATGGATAGAACAACAACTTTTTTCTCTTTTTTGTTCATAATTTTCTCTATTTTATTTTTTATACTGTCAATATCCTCCCTGTTCTCTACGTGGAGTATTATCATGGAGTAGTTGTTATCGTAAAACCTCCTATATGTTTTCTCCGATAAAATAATTGAATTCTGAGATATCACAAAAAAAGAACTGTTGTAGATACCAACTATCCTAAAAGATACATTTTTCAGGAGTATTTTATCTCCAACATCTAGATCATAGGTATTGGCAAAAAAACTGTCTACATATACTGTTGTATCTGTCAGCTTACCTTCAGTGTCTAAATTTAAATATTTTATTAAGTCTTTCCTTATACCGTATACTGTTGTATAAGTTTTCCTATTTTTTTCTTTAATATATACAACATCGGTTTTTAAGGATATTGGAATTACAGTACATCTTAATTTTTTCAACTTATCTACGTCCCTCTTTGTAAAATATAAATAGCCCTCTTCAGGGTTAGGATATACAACGACAAAATCTGCCACACCTTCAAAGTTCTCAAGGATCCTATATTTCAATCCACTTCCTAAAATCCCTAAGGAAGAAATAGTCATAACACCTATAACAATACCTAACAACGCCAAAGTACTTCTTAAGATATGTCTCTTTAGGTTTCTCTTTGCCAGTTTGAGGTACATGGTTTCACAGTGGATAACAATGATATTGCTATATAAATTAGGTTTAGTATTAAAATTTTATATTTTTTATAATTTTTACAAAATTAAAGAATTTAATATTGAAAAAATAAAAATTTACGGTTATAAATAAAAATTATTTATTAAAATAACCAAAGATTCTGATAAAAAATAATTAACTATTATAAATATAACGAATAAAGTATTATAACTAAACTAGAAAAGACGAGACGGGATTCCCTACTTTACTATTTTATTTTTTACAGTTTAAGTTTATATAAGTACTATAAAATTCAAATATTCAAAATTATATTTTTTATTCAATAGATATTAATTAGTATTGAACATTATGTTCTTGATAATAATAAAAAAGTTAATAATTAATAAAAAATCTCTCGCTGTTTATTCTCTGAAATGCTCCGAACATTGGGAAAATTAGACAAGATCTTTTTATATTAGAAAATTTTTTACTTTTATTTATTGTGATTAAATAATTTAATTTATTTTTATCCTAATCTCCATCAAAGTAGTAATTAAAAAATAAAAATCTAATCTAAAAATAACAAAAGCACTAATAAAAAAATAAAAATAGAAAATTTATATTAGTAATAATTTTGTTAAAGGCGGATTGTCTATTATATTCAATATTTCAGTAGGCATACTTTTTTCATTTCTTTTTTCTCTGTATTAATTCTTATTTCTCTATTTATAAGAACTAAAACATATGAAATTTAGTATATACACCTATATAAGAGAATTGAAAATTTTACCTTTTTTAATTACTGGTGAAAGTATGAAAATAGACAATCTCCACCTGGTAAAGATAGGAGGTAGTTTAACCCATCACGTTAAACCTCTCTTAAATACCTTGAAGTCCTTCAGTAGTGAGGAAAACAGAATAGTTATTGTACCTGGAGGGGGGATGTTTGCAGATGTAGTACGAGACTTAGATCAGGATGTGAGGTTGAGTAATAGGGCATCCCACAGGATGGCTTTGATGGCTATGGATATGATGGGTGTTTATTTCTCCGACGTATCTCATATTAAAACTGTTGACAATCTCTACGATACCAAGATTACACTTCTAGATAGTAGTATAGTTATACTACTACCCTCTAAGGTTGTACTCTCTACAGATGAACTTCCACACTCCTGGGAGGTTACCTCGGACTCCATAGCCCTCTATATCGCCAAACTTCTAAAGTTGAAGAGGGCAATAATAGTTACAGATGTAGATGGCATATATAATAAGTATCCTGGAGGAAAACTGTTAAATATTATAAGTGCTAAATCCATTAGAGGTTTTACTTCCGTAGATAGTTATCTACCAAAACTTTTAATAAAATATAAAATGGAGTGTATAGTGGTTAATGGAAAGTACCCGGAGAGGGTTGTAAATATCCTAAAGGGAAAGAAAGATATATATACCAAGATTATAGTAGATTAATAAAACTGAAGATTTAAAAATACAGATAATTAAGGTGATAGGATGAAATACATATGTATCTCCTGTAATGCAGAGATAGCACCTAGAGAACATGCTACAAAGTTCCTATGTCCAAACTGTGGAGAGGTTGAGATAGTAAGATGTGAAAAATGTAGAAAGTTAAGCAACCTCTATAAATGTCCTTCCTGTGGATTTGAAGGTCCATAAAAGTAAAAAGGTGTAAGTATGGCAACAGTTATCGCAAAGGTAAAGATTATGCCAGTAAATCCTGAAGTAGATAGAGAGAGTTTGAAGGAAAAAATAAAGAAAACTGTAGAAAATATGGGAATAAAGTGCTTAAATATTTTAGAGGAGCCTTTAGCCTTTGGACTTTATGCTATCTACGTCCTGGTAGAGATGGAGGAGAAGGAAGGGGGAACTGAACCTCTAGAAAAAGAATTGAGTAATTTAGAAGATGTAGAAAGTGTAGATGTTGTAGAGGTATCTTTAGCCTAACTATTTTATAATAAAAATTTTTATAAATAGTATTATTATAATTATTGATAATTTTTTTGAATACTATAACTCTTTAGGTTATATCTATGGTAAAGTATATAAAGAAGTTTAATGAATTTAAGGAGTTTGTAGATTTTATAGAAAAAAAGGGATATACCCTAAGAGTACGTTATAAGAGAGATCTTGTTTTAGAAATAGGTAGTAAAAAACCTAACTTCCTCCTAAAAAACACAGTAGGGAATGTTAGGGTCTGTTATTTCAACGCTTTAAAATTGATGTGGAAGTTAGGTATCTCAATGATAAAAAGTTAAGGTGAGGGGTATGGGAAAGTTAAAGTACAAGATTAAAACTGATCCAAATAAAACTACAAGGGCTATGGGTAGGGCTCTCAGAATATCTAGAAAACATGCTGTAGAGATATGTAGGGAGATAAAGGGCATGAAACTTGATGAGGCCATGAGGTACCTAAGGAGGGTAATTGAGTTGAAACAGGTTGTTCCATTTAAGAGACATGGGAAAGAGGTAGGCCATAAGAAGGGTAAGTATGGCTGGGGTGCAGGGAGATATCCACAGAAGGCTGCAAGGGAGATACTGAAAGTCTTAGAGAATGCTAAGAGTAACGCAGAGTACAAGGGGTTAAATGTAGACAAACTTAGGATAAAACATATCTCCTCAAATAAAGGGTTTACTATAAAAAGATACATGCCAAGGGCCTACGGTAGGGCTACACCTAAGTTCCAGGAAACTGTACACATCCAGGTAATATTGGAGGAGTACCAATAAATTAAAGAAGGTGAAGAAGATGATCGAGAGAGTATTTATAAAGGAGCATGTTATTGAGGCACTTGTAGATGAGTACCTAAAGAACAGGTTAACTAGAGCAGGATACAGCCATATGGAGATGAAAAAAACACCTATTGGAACAAGGATTATTGTATACGCCGAAAGACCAGGTCTAGTTATTGGTAGAAGGGGTAGACTTGTAAAGGAGTTGACAGAAACAATTGCACAGGAGTTCGGTGTAGAGAATCCACAGATAGAAGTAAAACAGGTTGAAAACCCTGATTTAGATCCTGCAATTGTTGCCCAGAAGATAGCCTCTGCCCTTGAGAGGGGAATGCACTTCAGAAGAGTTGCCCACGCAGCAGTTAGAAGGGTAATGGGAGCAGGGGCTAAAGGGGTTGTAGTAATCATCTCAGGAAAGTTAACTGGAGAGAGGGCTAGAACCGAGAAGTTTATGGAAGGGTATATGAAACACTGTGGAGAGCCCTCTGAAGACCTCGTTAGGAAGGCTCACAGAGTAGCAAAGTTGAAGTTAGGTATAATTGGAGTAACTGTAAAACTTGTACCTCCAGATGTTATACTACCTGATGAGGTTATTATAAAGGAGGAGGAAGGCAAAAAGGTAGAGGAAGTAAGTAGTGTCGAAGAACAGTAAAAAGGTGAGATTATGGCAATACTAAGGGCCCAGGAAATTAGGGAGATGAGTATCTCTGAGATGAAGGAGAAGTTGATGGAGTTGAAGAGGGAACTTCTTAAGGAATACACCAACAAGGCTACTAGTGGTTCTCCTTCAAACCCAGGTAGAATGAGAGAGATAAGGAGAACAATAGCAAGAATATACACCATTATGAATGAGAAGAGATATAAAAAACAATAAAAGTTATATACCACATCTTAATTATAGAGTAAAAAACACTAATAAATTAGAGGTGCAGTGATGCCCGAGATCTGTCCAAGGTGTGGGCTACCTAAGGAACTGTGTGTATGTGAGGAAATTGCTAAGGAAGAACAAAAAATAAAAATCTACGTTACAAAGAGAAGGTTTGGGAAGTTAATGACCATTATAGAGGGTATAGACACAGACCTTATCGATATAAAAGATCTTGCAAAGAAGTTAAAAGATATCTGTGCATGTGGAGGAACTGTAAAAAAGGACTCCATAGAACTCCAGGGAGACCAGAGAAGGAGAGTAGAGGAGGCCCTTATCAAAATGGGCTTCTCCAAAGATACGATTGAAATCAGATGATGTTCCTATGATAACACCCTATAATATACTTAGACATGAGTTGATAGGGTTGGATGTAGAGATTGTAGAGGCATCCAACCCATCATTAGTAGGTGTAAAAGGTAGGGTTGTTGATGAAACGAGAAATACCCTCATTATAGAGAAGAGTAACGGTAAGGAGATAGTTGTACCTAAGGATATTGCAGTATTTAAATTTAAGTTGGGAGACAATAAGTACGTTAAGGTTATAGGTAGCCTTTTAATAGGCAGGCCAGAGGATAGGTTGAAAAGGAAAATTAAAAATATCTATCCCTACTAATACTGTTTTGATCTAGTACCTATTCGACGAAACTTTTAAATACTTTTTAAAGTTTATCTCAAAAGGGTTATTTTTAAGGTTTTAATACCCTCCCTTGTTTTTCTTATATATTTCATAATCCTATTAGTATTAAAAATCAGCAAATGGAGGTAGTACTATGAGAAACATAGGTATAGATGTGAAGTATCCAGAAAATACCTGTGACGATCCTCACTGTCCATTCCACGGCAAGTTGTCTGTAAGGGGGCAGATATTCGAAGGTATTGTAGTAAGTGATAAAGCACCTAGAACTGTTGTAGTTAAAAGGGAAATAACTAAATACATTCCAAAGTATGAAAGGTATGAAAAGAGAACCAGTAAGATAGTTGCCCATAATCCACCATGTATTCATGCAAAAGTTGGAGATAAAGTAAGAATTGCAGAATGTAGACCTATCAGTAAAACCAAGGCTTTTGTAGTTATTGAAAAGATTGAGGAAGAAAAGTAAGGTGAGATTATGAGAGGTATTGGTTCAAAAATAACTAGGGCTCTACCAAATGGAGCGAGGGTAATATGTGCAGATAACACTGGAGCAAGGGAGTTGGAGATCATTGCAGTTAAGAATTACAAAGGTGTGGCAAGAAGGCTTCCTGCTGCAGGAGTAGGTAGTATGGTTATAGTTTCAGTTAAAAAGGGAACACCTGAGATGAGAAAACAGGTACTACCTGCTATAATAATCAGACAGAAGAAGGAGTATAGGAGACCAGATGGTACAAGAGTTAAATTTGAAGACAACGCCGCTGTAATAGTTACTCCAGATGGAAACCCAAAAGGTTCAGAGATAAAGGGACCTGTTGCAAAGGAAGCTGCCGAAAGGTGGCCTGGTATAGCAAGATTGGCTAGAATAATTGTATAAAACAAAGAGGGTGAATAGAGATGGTAGCCCTAACAAGATCTAAACAACCAAGAAAACAGAGAAAGGCTCTATTTAATGCACCTCTCCATAGAAGACGCCAAATAATGTCTGCAATGCTCTCAAAAGAGTTGAAAGAGAAGTACAAAAAAAATGCCCTCCCTGTAAGGAAGGGAGATGTTGTAAGGATAATGAGAGGAGATTTTAAAAACGTTGAAGGAGAGGTTTTAAAGGTTGATTACAAGTCCTACAGGATACATGTAGAGGGGGCATTTATCAAAAAGCAGAATGGTAAAGAGGTACCTTATCCTATACATCCATCCAATGTAATGATTGTAAAGTTAGATGAATCGGATGAGAAAAGATTTAGATTCTTAGAGAGAAACAAAAAATAAGAGGTGTAAATAATGGCTAGTAAGGGATCTAAAAAACATCTTAAAAGATATCCTGCCCCAGCAAAGTGGAAACTTCCAAGAAAGGTTAAAAAGTTCGTTACTAAGCCTTCTCCTGGACCTCATTCTATAGAGAACTCCCTGCCTCTTCTGTTAATAGTAAGGGATCTCTTAGGTTATGCTGACAATGGAAGGGAGGCTAAGAAAATTATTAAAATGGGTAAGATACTTGTTGATGGGGTAGTTAGAAAGGACCATAAATTTCCCGTTGGATTGATGGATATACTCTCTATCCCAGACACTGGGGAAGATTTCTTAGTCCTATTTGACAAAAAAGGTAGAATAACTCTGAAGAAAACAGATAGAAATGACATGAAGTTATGTAAAATTAGAAACAAGACTGTAATAAAAGGGGGACATATTCAGTTAAATCTCCATGATGGTAGAAACCAGATTGTATACGTTTCAGATCCAACTAAGGCGGAAGAGGATGTTTATAAAACTGGCGATACAGTGATACTCTCTATCCCAGAGCAGAAGTTGTTGGATCATATTCCCTTTGAAGAGGGCAAATTGGCCTATATTACAGGAGGAAAGCATATTGGCGATATTGCAAGGATAATAAGTGTAGAGAAAAGAAAACTCCACCCAGACATTGTAACACTTGAAACAAAAGATGGAGAGGAGTTTAAAACTATTAAAGACTATGTATTTGTAGTAGGTGATGAGGAGCCTGTTCTATCTGCATTGAAAAACCTGTAATAGGTGAAAGAGATGTCTTACTTGGAACTATGGGAAAAACAGCCTATGTGTAAACCGAGGATTGAGAAGGTTACAGTTAATATGGGAATAGGGGAAAGTGGAGATAGGTTGTTAAAAGGTGAAAAGGTCCTTGAAGAACTTACTGGACAGAAGCCTGTTAGAACCCGTGCTAAACAGACAAACCCAGCATTTGGTATAAGGAAGAAACTTCCAATAGGTTTGAAGGTTACACTGAGGGGTAAGAGGGCTGAAGAATTCTTAAAAAATGCATTTATCGCATTTAAAGCTGCTGGAAAAACTTTATACTCCTATTCCTTTGATGAGAGAGGTAACTTCTCCTTCGGTATTCCAGAACATATCGACTTCCCTGGACAGAAGTACGATCCTGAGATCGGTACCTTTGGGATGGATGTCTGTGTAACACTTGAAAAACCTGGATATAGGGTTAAAAGAAGGAAAATCAGTAGAAGTAGAATCCCAAAGAGACACCAGGTAAAGAAGGAGGAGGCTATTGAGTATATAAAAACAACCTTTAATATCGATATAGTGGAAGAAGAATAAAGAAGGTGAAAATATGGTAGAGATTGAAGAGAAAAGGCAAAATCAGAGAGTATGTAAAAGATGTGGAAGGAAGGTAAGGGGAATAATTAGGAAGTACGGTTTGTATCTATGTAGGCAGTGTTTTAGAGAGGTGGCTCCTCAGTTAGGATTTAAAAAACTGGATTAAAAAAATTTTGGAGGTAGGAATATGAGTCTAATGGACCCTCTTGCAAATGCATTAAACCATCTCTCCAACTGTGAGAGGGTGGGTAAAAAAGTAGTTTATATAAAACCAGCCTCTAAGTTGATAGGAAGAGTATTGAAAGTTATGCAGGATAACGGATATATTGGAAATTTTGAATACATAGAGGATGGTAGGGGAGGAATATATAAGGTGGAACTAATAGGTAAGATAAACAAGTGTGGTGCAATTAAACCGAGATACGCTGTTAAAAAGAACGAATTTGAAAAGTTTGAAAAGAGATACCTCCCTGCAAAGGGATTCGGTCTCTTAATTGTAAGTACTCCTGAGGGATTGATGACCCACGAGGAGGCTAAGACAAAGGGTGTTGGTGGTAGACTGATCTCCTACGTCTATTAAATCTCTTCTATTATATTCATTAAAAAAATTATAATAATTAAAATAATTAAAAATTTAAAAGGAGATACTATGCCAGTTGCTGCAGTTATTAGGAAGGAGATTGAGATACCAGAGAACGTATCTGTGGAGATCAACGGTGATGAGGTTATAGTGAGATCTGGAGATAAGGAGTTAAGGAGAGTACTTTCGTATCCAAACGTTACTATAAAAACAGAGGGGAACAAGGTAATTGTAGAGAGTTTATTCCCAAGGAAGAAACACGCCGCTATGGTAGGGACTTTTGCAGCCCATATTAAAAACATGATAAAGGGCGTAACAGAGGGGTTTGAATACAAGTTGAAGATAAGGTACTCTCACTTCCCTATGAAGGTTACTGTCAAAGGTAATGAGGTAATAATAGACAACTTCTTAGGTGAAAAACACCCGAGGAGGGCAAAGATCTTAGATGGTGTAACAGTTAAGGTCAGTGGTGAGGATATAATTGTAAAGGGGATAGATAAGGAGAAGACAGGGCAAACTGCTGCAAACATTGAACAGGCTACAAAGGTTAAAGGAAGGGATATTAGGGTATTCCAAGATGGTATCTACATCGTCGAGAAGGCTGGAAAAACGATCTAAGGTGATCCTATGAGTAAGAGTAGGCTTCTAAGGTTAAAATTTAAGATGAAACAGAAAAGACCTAAATTTAGGAGACAGGAGTGGCACAGACATAAAAGGTTAGGTACCTCTTGGAGGAGACCTAAGGGCCTACAGAGTAGTATGAGAAAACAGTTGAAGGGTAGACCTGCTATAGTTAAGATAGGTTATAGATCCCCAGCTGCAGTTAGAGGATTGCATCCCTCAGGACTTGAGGATGTCCTAGTACACAACGTAAAGGAGTTGGAGAAGTTAGATCCTCAAACCCAGGGGGCGAGAATAGCCTCTACAGTAAGTAGGAGGAAGAGGATTGAAATAGTAAAGAGGGCTCAGGAGTTAGGTATAAGGATTTTAAATATATCAGAGGAGAAAATTACCGAACTCCTTAACTACAATAAGGAAAGTAAGAATGAAGATGATGAAAGTAAGGAGTAATTAGGTGATAGTATGGACGTATCAACCCAGAGAAGGATGGCTGCAGATATACTGGACTGTGGTATTGAGAGGGTATGGATAGATCCTGAGCACCTAGATAGAGTCAAGATGGCTATTACAAAGGACGATATTAGACAGTTGATCAAAGAGGGAATAATAGTTAAGAAACAGAAGAAGGGTATAAGTAGTGCAAGATCTAAGAAGTTGAAGGAGCAGAAGAAGAAGGGTAGGAGGAGAGGTCCTGGTTCAAGAAAAGGTGCTAAGGGAGCCAGAACACCTAAGAAGAGAAAGTGGATAAACACAATAAGACCTCTAAGAAGGATGCTAAGAGAACTTAGAGACAGTGGTATGATAGATAGGAGTACCTATAGAATGTTGTATAGAATGGCCAAGGGTGGAGCCTTCAGAAGTAGAAGCCACCTTAAGTTATATCTAGAGGAACATGAACTGTTGATAAAGGAGTAAATAATAGTTAAGGAGGGAGAAACATGGCACATGGTGCTAAGTACAGAGTTCCCTTTAGAAGGAGAAGAGAGGGAAAAACAGATTACAGGAGGAGATTGAGACTTTTACTCTCAAAAAAACCTAGGCTTGTAGTTAGAAAATCCCTAAATAACATAATAGTTCAGATCGTAGAGTACGACGAGAAGGGAGATAGGGTTGTAGTCTCAGCCCATACAAGGGAACTTTTAAAATTAGGATACAAGGGACACCGTGGAAATCTACCTGCAGCCTATCTAGTAGGATACCTCATTGGTAAAAAGGCACTTAAGAAGGGATATAATGAGGCAATCTTGGATATAGGACTACATGGTGCTACAAAGGGGGCTGCAGTTTTTGCCGTACTTAAGGGTGCCCTAGATGCTGGGATGGATATACCTCATGGGGAGAGTATTCTCCCAGATGAGGAGAGAATTAGGGGAGAGCACATTAGGAGGTATGCCCAGTTGTTAAAGGAGGAGGACGAGGAGAAGTATAAGAGACAGTTTTCAAAGTACCTAGAAAATGGATTACCTCCTGAGAATCTACCTGAACACTTTGAGGAGATAAAAGAGAAAATAGAAAAATTATAATTAAAAGGTGAAAAACATGAGTATGGATAGAAAGAGGTTTAATCTAGAGGCCTGGGAACCTAGGACCCAGGTAGGAAGGATGGTTAAAGAGGGCGAGATTACAGATATCGACTACATATTGGATAAGGGATTACCTATCTTGGAACCTGAGATAGTGGATGCCCTCCTTCCAGATATAACAGAGGAGGTTATAGACGTTGCCCTAGTTCAGAGGATGCACAAGTCAGGTAGGAGGGCAAGGTTCAGGGCTACAGTGGTGGTAGGTAATAAGAACGGATACGTTGGAGTAGGTATGGGGAAGGCTAAGGAGGTAGGACCTGCAATTAGAAAGGCAATTGCCCAGGCGAAGTTGTCCATAATTAGGGTGAAAAAGGGATGTGGATCCTGGGAGTGTGGATGTGGAAGACCTCACTCCATCCCATACGCTGTAAGGGGCAGATGCTCCAGTGTTAAGATAGAGATACTCCCTGCTCCAAGGGGAGTGGGACTTGTTGCAGGAGATGTTGCCAAAACTGTACTTGGATTGGCAGGTATAAAGGATGTTTGGACAAAGACCTTTGGAGATACGAGAACAACATACAACTTCGCTATGGCTACCTTTGACGCCCTCAACAAGTTGAACCGTGTCAGATACCAACCAGAGCATAAAAAACTCCTTGGTATTGCAGAGGGTAGGACATTCTAAGGTGATAATATGGCTTATGCAGTTGTGCGAGTTAGGGGTAGGGTAGGAGTTAGAGGAGATATTAGTGATACCCTTAAGATGCTTAGACTCCACAGGGTAAATCACTGTGTAATAGTACCAGAGACAGATACTTACAAAGGTATGCTTGAGAAGGTTAAGGATTACGTAACCTATGGAGAGATAGATAAAGATACCTTGATAAAGTTGATCCTCAAGAGGGGGAGGTTACCTGGAGATAGGAGAATAAGTGAGGAGAAGATAGAGGAGTTAATGGGGATGTCTGTTGAAGAGTTATCTGAGAAGATAATAAAGGGAGAGATACTCTTAAAGAATACACCTTTAAAACCTGTATTTAGACTCCATCCTCCAAGAAAGGGGTACGACAAGGCAGGTATAAAGAAGCCCTTCTCAGTAGGAGGTGCTCTCGGATACAGAGGTAGGGAGATAAACAAACTGTTAGAGAGGATGATGTAAAAAGGTGGTAACATGATAAGAAAACGTAGAAAGATCAGAAAGTTAAGGGGCAGTAGAACCTGTGGATACGGATCCCACAAGAAACACAGAGGAGCTGGAAACAGAGGAGGTAGAGGAATGGCAGGAGGACACAAACACAAGTGGATCCATATTGTAAAGTATAAACCAGATCACTTTGGAAAGTATGGATTCACAAGACATCCATCCCTCGTTAAAGAGTTAAGGACTATAAACTTAGGAGAGATCGATGAACTGGTACATAAGAATAGAGACATGTTTAAGGTAGAGGATGGAAAGATCGTCGTAGATGTAACAGAACTTAACTACGAGAAGGTTTTAGGAAAGGGTAAGATATCCTGTCCAATGATAATAAAGGCGATAGAGTTCTCAGAGAAGGCTAAGGAAAAAATAGAGTCTGCAGGTGGGGAACCTGTTGAGTTGTAATTATTTTTCCATTTTTTAATAATTTTAATAAAAATTATAATAATCATAAATTATAGTAAAAAATCCTCTCTAAGCACTGGAGAAAAATAACACTGTGGGAGTTAAATATCGGTGATATCTTGGAAGAATTCCTCCGTAAAATAAGGCCTATTTTGGAGTATATTCCAGAGGTCAAGAGACCTGAAAGGGAGATACCCTTTAAAGAGAAGTTGAAGTGGACTGGAATAGTTCTGGTCCTCTACTTCATTATGGGAACTATAGATCTGTACACTGGGGGAGCCCAGATACCTCCAGTATTTGAATTCTGGCAGACTGTAACTGCCTCTAAGATAGGTACCTTGATCACCTTAGGTATTGGGCCTATTGTTACTGCAGGTATAATAATGCAGTTGTTAGTTGGATCGGAAGTTATAAAGTTGGATCTCTCCAACCCTGAAAATAGGGCTTTATTTCAAGGTTTACAAAAGTTACTTGCTATATTTCTATCTTTCTTTGAAGGCGCCCTATTCGTCGGTGCAGGTGCCTTTGGACTTTTATCTCCTTTAATGGCGTTAATACTGATCCTCCAACTAGCCATAGGTGCGATACTCCTTATATACCTCGATGAGATCGTCTCAAGGTACGGAATAGGTTCAGGTATAGGTCTCTTCATTGCAGCGGGGGTATCTCAGACAATATTCGTAGGTGCCTTTGGGCCAGAGGGTTATTTCTGGAAGTTTATAGAGGCTATGATCCAGGGAGCACTTGGAGTGGCGTTAGAGTTCATACTTCCAATAATAGGTACAATTATAGTATTCCTCGTTGTTGTATATGCAGAGTGTTTGAGGGTGGAGATACCTCTTGCCCATGGTAGGATAAGGGGTGCAGTAGGTAAGTATCCAATAAAGTTCATATACGTGTCCAACCTTCCAGTTATCTTTGCTGCAGCCCTATTTGCCAACGTCCAACTCTGGGGTATGTTCCTGGAGAAGATGGGGTTTCCTATCCTGGGACATTTTGTAGAGGGGAGGGCCGTAGATGGTATAGCCTACTACTTTACAACACCTTACGGTATATCAAGTGTCCTATCTGATCCTATCCATGCTATAGTGTATACTATCCTTATGGTTGTATTCTGTATAATATTTGGAGTATTCTGGGTGGAAACATCTGGTTTAGATGCTAAATCCATGGCTAGAAGACTTGGAAGCCTTAACATGGCTATAAAGGGATTTAGAAAGAGCACTAAAGCAATTGAGCAGAGGCTAAAAAGGTATATAATGCCAATTACTGTAATGAGTTCTGCCTTCATCGGATTACTTGCAGCTGGGGCAGACTTCACAGGAGCCCTTGGAGGAGGTACTGGAGTATTACTTACAGTCTCTATAGTCTATAGGATGTACGAGCAGATTCTCCAGGAACAGATTTCCGAGTTACATCCCGTACTTTCAAAGTTCCTGAAAAAATAAGTTTGTTTTTTATTATAATATTCTTTTCCTCTAGAAAACCTCAAAAGGATAAATACAGGTTAAATAACAAATATACTCTTTTTTTAAAGTCTTTGAGGACATTTTCCAGGGAAGGTTATATAAAGAATTTTTTATAAAAATTACAATAAAAAGTTCATCATCATAATCTGGTATTTTTAGTAGTTAGGAGAATATATCCAAGGATATTTATTTTCATTTTAAAGTTTAAACCATATTCTTTTGTACATTCAAAATATTTTAATAAAAATCCTCTTCTTTTATTTCTTATTATATTTTTTTATCATTGGTATCTAATAAAAGATATATTAATAACACTCTTTTCACCTCTCAGGACGTCCCAATATCTCCTTAAGTTTTTGGAGATGTTCCTTTGTACCAAAGGCGTATACAATGTTGTAGGCCTCTAAGACTACATCAGGTCCTGGGTTGATGATTACATTATCCTCGTCTTTTATAATTGCTAATATGGTAGCACCACATCTCTGTCTTATTCTAGATTCATGAAGTGTCTTTCCAACAACCTCTGATTCAGGGTGAATAGTAAACCTCCCAATCTCCATATCATGGGTTTCATCCATCAGGGTAGATACAAAATCCAATATTTCAGGTCTCAGGGCCATTTCAGCTATTCTCATCCCTCCTATTTTATATGGAGATACTACCCTATCTGCACCAGCCTTTAGGAGTTTATCTGTTGTAGTTTCTGCCTCGGCTTTGGCAATAATGTATAATTTAGGGTTTAATCCTCTTGCAGAGATGGTTATAAATAGATTCTCGGCATCAGAATTGACAGTTGCGATCAATCCCTTAGCTCTCTTTACTCCAGCCTTTATTAAAACCTCATCTAAGGTAGCATCTCCTACAACATACAGTAGATTTTTGTAGTTCTCTGCCTCCTCCATCACTTTCTTTTCATCTATATCAACTACTACGTAAGGTACACCTGCATTATCAAACTTCTTTGTTACTACCTTCCCGATCTTCCCAAATCCACAAATAATATAGTGGTTTTTAATATTCTTCAATTTACTTTCCATTTTTTTCAACCTTAATATCTTTTTTAACTCCCCCTCTATGATAAACCCTGCAATGGAGGCAAAGGTATAGGCCATTGCTCCAACACCACAAACTATATACAACAGTGTAAATACTTTACCCCAGAAGGTAGTAGGTGTTATATCACCATATCCAACAGTAGACAAGGTAATTATAGTAACGTAGAGGGCTGTAAAGAAATCCCATCCCTCCAAGTACATAAGACCTAAAGTTGCTGAGAGAATGATGGTTAACAGTACTGAAATACCCAACTTTATTCTATTCAATGCTTCCATTACTCTCCTCCTTTTTTCAAGGTATAATACTTATATATGTAATCTACAACTAAAATAAGAGTTATAATTATATTTATATTAGTCGTTAACAAACACTAGAACGATATAAGGGATAAGTGTGTATCATTATATCATTGTAGGTTCTGGCGTAGGGGGGAGTACCCTATTTAAGGAGTTAAATAGAAAATACCCCAATAAAAGGATACTACTGTTAGAGATGGGAGATAGGGGGATAAAGTATAATACACTCAGAGGGGAGGTTCAGATAATATATATAACCTCCCTTGGTGGCTCAGGGTTAGGGGCTGTTGGAAACGCCATTAGAATAGATCTAAGGAAGATAGGTATAAAAAATAGTGAAATATACCAAGAGATTGAAAGGGAGTTAAATGTTAGAGAGGTGCCAGATAGTCATATTAACGAGAGGAGCAGGTATTTATTTAATTATGGATTTAAGAGAACTCCAAAGTTTATAGATTTTGATAAATGTACCTCCTGTGGAATGTGTGCAAGGAAGTTATGCCCTTATAAATGGACTCCTCTAAGGTTTTTAAATACTTCAAATCCATATAGTAAGATACTCTCCAACTTCTACGTCTCCTCCATTGGTAAGGAGGGAGATATTTTTAAAGTTGAGGGGTATCATCTAATAACTGGAAAAAGGATGGTATTTGAAGGGGAGAGGGTTATAGTATGTGGTGGAGGTATTAACTCCCCAAGGATACTCTCCAGTATCTTAAATAATGAACACTTGGGAAAAAACCTATTTGTGGATATATTCGTCACAGTTGGAGGAGTACTAAATAATTGCAACTTAGATAGATCAGTACCTATGGCTTTATATAAGAGATACGATGGATTTTTACTATCGCCTCACTACTCCATATACCTATATCGCAGTGTAAAAAGAGAGAGAAGAGACGTAAGTAGTAGAGATATTTACGGTATAATGGTGAAGATTGGTGATGAAGGTAGTGGATTTGTAGAAAGAGATAAGGTATATAAAAGTGTAACTAAGAGGGACGAGAAGTTACTTTCAAGAGGTATAAAAAAGGCATCAGGTATACTCCAAGATATGGGTGTTGAAAAAATATATAGAACTATACTTAGAGGATCCCATCCTGGAGGTACCTGTGCCATGGGCAGGGTAGTAGATAAAAACTTTGAAACTGAGATAGAGGATCTCTACGTTTGTGATGCCTCAGTGTTTCCAGAGTCTCCAGGATTACCTCCCATTCTTGGAATAATAGCAATGGGTAAGAGGTTGGGGGATATTTTATAATTTTAAAAATTATAATCTCAGATTTATATTAAGTTAACTAGTGGGATCTCAAATTAAAATAATAATAATTATAAATAAAAAAAAGAAATTAAATCAGGGAAATGTAAAAAATAGTTCTTATTCTCTAGGCTATATTCAGTAATGAAAAAACAGGACAGGATTTTATTAAATATTTTCTTAAAATTTTTACACCTCTTTTTTATTTTTATTTTTTGTTTTATTTTTCAGGTAGACACAAAAACTTATTTAAAGTTAAATAAATTTTTAAACACTAATAAATTATCATAAACAGGCAAATACCTTTCTGAATACTTTTATAAATACTTCGAAAGTATATCAACACGTCTCAAGTTTCTTTAATATATTCTATATATTTTTTACTTTTAAGTATAGAAGTTTTTAAATAATTCATTTATTAATTTTTTTATTAAAGTAAAAAAGGGAAAAAATGGATAAATTGGAAACTTATATCCGAAAGGCATACCTTGAATCCTCCAGAGGAGAAAGGAAGGGAGATAAGTGGGAAGAGGTAGAAACTATAAAAAATTATATCCTCAACAGTAAAAAAGTGGCTATTGCTACAAATAATATAAATAAATTCAGGATAATCAAGGATACCTTAATAGAGAAAGTATATAAAGATAGGGATGTAGATATATTCAAGGTGGATATACCTACAGAGGTTGCAGATCTTACAAGGCTACCTGCACTAAGTAAAGGATTGATAGCAGTGGATACCACAGACGCCCATCTAGTTATTGCAAGGGGAAGGTTAGGGGTGCCAGGTTCAGGTTCTATACTCCTTATTATGGATGGTAAAGGTAGGATCTTAAGTGGTTCCATATCCCCTCCCTCTGTTATTCATAAAAGGAGTATTGAGGATACTGTGAGGGAGGAGTTGTTGGAGGCATTGAGGAGGATAGGCATATAGAGGGATATCTATGAGATGTGGTATAACTGAGACTGTAAAAACCTTAGAGTCAAAGACTAAAGTGGTAGATGTAATCTACTCCATTGTAGAAGAGAAGACAAGGGCTGTAAAGTACTTCTTAGAGGGGGAGGAGTTTAAGGAAACTCTCATATTTGGAGCATATCTCTGTGGGAACTATATGGCTTCCTCCCTTGTAAATGACTCTGAGAAGGTGATACTTGTAGATATATACCCTCATCTGAAGGACATTGTACGGAACAACAAGGATATAACCTTTATGGATATAAATTCTTTCAATCTCGCATTAAGGAATAATAAGTTAAACCCTGATTTAGTTATCGACTTAACTGGGTTGGGGGGATTGTGTCCAGAGGTTATATCTAACTTCGATCCAGAGGTACTTATTGTGGAGAATCCAAAGGGAGTTTATGATAGGGATATCTTCCAGGTGGATAACTCATTGGAGAGGTTGAAGGTAGGTAGGAGGAGAGGGTTGTTAAATACCTACAGAATCTCCAGGGTTTCAAAGACCTCTGGAACTATGACGTTAGTCATAGACACTATATTAGATGCCTGTCATGAGATTAGGGAACTTGAAGGGGTACTCTACGTAATACCAAATCTCAAATACTACGAGGGTTTTTTATTCCACGAGAAGAACGTTAAAAAGTTTATGGGAGAGATAAATACACCTGCCATAACTGTAAGTTGCTTAGATGAGGATATACATCCAAAGATAGACGAGATACTTAGGAGAAATATAGATAGGGTAAAATCCTTCGTAGAAGAAATAGATAGGTGAGAATATGGTAAATAATGGAGAGAAGATAGGTGTTTTAGCATACTCTGGAGGTTTAGATACAAGTTGTTGTCTCAAGTTGTTGGAGGATAAGTATGGCTATAAGGTAGTGACTCTATGTGTAGATGTGGGACAACCTGAGGAGGATATCAGGGAGGCAGAGGAGAAGGCAAAAAGGTATGGAGTATATAAGCACTATACGATAGATGCCAAGGAGGAGTTTGTAAGGGAGTACATATTCAGGGCAATAAAGGCAAATGCCATGTATGAGGGGTATCCTCTATCTACAGCCTTAGCAAGGCCCTTAATTGCATTGAAGTTGGTTCAGTTGGCAGAGGAGTTAGGTGCAGAGGCGGTGGCACATGGTTGTACTGGAAAGGGGAACGATCAGTTTAGGTTTGAGAGTATAATTAGGGCGATGGCACCACATCTAAGGATTATAGCTCCAATTAGGGATCTAAACCTTACAAGGAAGGAGGAGATAGAGTACGCCAAAAAACATGGTATAGAGATTCCATCGGAGAGTAAGAAGTACAGTATAGATGAGAACCTCTGGGGTAGGAGTATAGAGGGGGGACCATTGGAGGATCCTGCCTTTGAGCCTCCTGAGGAGGTATTTGCATGGACGAGGAATCCAAAGGAATGTACTGAGGAGGAGTACGTAGAGATAGAGTTTGAGAAAGGAGTTCCTGTCAGGGTAAATGGAAAGGAGATAGATCCTGTTGATTTAGTAATGGAGTGCAACAGGATAGGTGGAAGGAACGGTATAGGTAGAATAGACATTATGGAGGATAGGATCTTAGGTTTAAAATCCAGGGAGAACTACGAGTGTCCAGGGGCTGTACTACTTATAACTGCACATAAGGCGTTGGAGCAGTTGGTACTTAGTAGGGAGGAGTTGAAGTTCAAGGATGTAGTAGATGCCACATATGGAGATCTTATATACAGAGGGTTGTGGCATGAACCTCTAAGGGAGGCGTTAGATGGGTTTATAGATAAAACCCAGGAGAGGGTATGTGGTAAGGTTATATTGAAATTATACGGAGGTTCCATCAGGGTTGTTGGAAGGGAGAGTCCATATGCACTGTACAGTAAGGATCTCGTATCCTTCGAGGAGAAGGAGATGGATCAGAGGGAGATCGTAGGTATGGTTAAGTACTACGGATTACAGGCTACTCTATACCACTCTGTCAAAAGGAGACTCCAGTAGATCTATCATACTCTTAGACACTCCAAACTTTACAATACTCTTAAAATACACCTCCATCCACTCCTCTTTAAATCTCCTGATTACATAAGGATCGTATATATACTCTACATCTGTCTTAGCCTCAACTAAAATAAGCCCTTCAGGAGGAGCAGGGGGCACCCCCTCCCTGTGATTAACATCTAAGAGACGATCGATCCAACTTATATCCCTTTTACCTCTACCTATCTCAGAGAGTACAGTCACTATCTTCCTTACCATATTCCAGAGGAAACTCTCTCCTATGACATCTATTACAATATAATATTTATCCTCGGAGATCTTTATATCGAATATTTTTCTAATAGGGCTCTTCTCCTTGGATCTATCCCTTTTAGAGAGGTTGTGGAAGGAGTGGGTTCCAATAAGTTTTTTAGATCCCTCGATCATCAGATCTACGTTGTAATCTTCATCCTTTGGAAGAATATACCTGTAATGTCTATATCTAACCTTAGGTATCTCCTCTATCTCCCTATATCCAAGTACCCAGATACCTTTATTCTTTAACTTGGAGTAGATGTAGGAGAGTTTAGGCTCCTCCTTTAGATAGACTACCACAAAATTCCCAAGTGCAGAGACACCTTTATCAGTTCTACCTCCGTAAAATACAATACCCTTCTTTTCTTCACTTAGATAACCACACTCCTCCAATGCACTTAGTATATTATCACATACTGTATCCCTGTGAGGTTGAGATTGGAATCCCCTATGACGTCCATCGTAGGCCACCTTGAGGATGTACATCTCTTCCATAATACCACAAGATAACAATTATATTGTAAATTAAAGAATTCCAGTAAAGAGAAATAATATAAATTATTATTATAAAAAACTTTATAAAAAATAAATACAATAAGAATCTTTCTTAGAATAAATCCTGAACGCTTTAGGAAGATAAAGCAAACATATCAATTCCTTTCTTTTTAAAGGTTTTATCCTAATCCTAAACAATTAAATGAATACATCCTCTCAACAGATGAATTTTCCCGACTTTTCAAATGTTTATAATAATTTAGAAGGATGAATTGTTATGGAAAGATCTTTACTCTTTTTAATAGGATATTTGGATAATATGACTCAAATAACAAGGGATATATATGAACATTCTCATGCCTACGATCTTCCATCCTTATAGTGGTGGAATAACCTACCATGTGGACAATATAATAAGTCATTTAATTAACATCTCATCATATAACTTTCATATCCTCAACTATAATTTTCAAGGAGAAGTAAAAAAGGTACCTCCTAACACCAAAATACACAAAATAAAATATATCAAAGGTATAAGAGGACCAACCTACGCCTACATAGGATACTTACTGGGAAAAAATGTAATAAAAAAATACAATATCGAGATAATTCACAGTCATTATGCGTTCCCTCAGGGATTTTTAGGAGCACTTCTCAGTAGAAGGTACAAGATACCGCATGTATTAACACTTCATGGTAGTGATGTATTAATACTCTCCAAACACCCTATAGGTAAACTATTCTTCAGATATGCCCTTAAATACTGCGACAGGATAATCTGTGTAAGTAGATACTTAAAGGAGCAACTTCCTAAGGAGTACCAGGATAAAAGTGAGGTAATATATAACGGGGTAGATTTTAAGATATTCTATGATGAAGGTGTAGATGAAGATTATGGCCTTTTTGTAGGATCCTTCGTACCTCAAAAGGGACTGTATACCTTAATTGAGGCTGTTAAGGATATAGACTTTAATTTTAAGTTTATAGGAGATGGTCCTCTCTTTAAGGAGATTAAAGAGTATATAGAGAAAAAAGGAATTAAAAATATTGAACTTCTAGGGAGGAAAGACCAAGTGGAGGTTGCCAAATATCTTAGAAAGTGCAGTTTCTTAGTACTCCCTTCTATCTCTGAAGGTCTCGGTATGATAATATTAGAGGCTATGGCTTCAGGAAAGTGTGTTATAGGCTCCAATGTGGGCGGTATACCAGAGTTGATCCTTGACAACTACAACGGTTTTCTATTTGAGGCTAATAACGTAAAGATGTTAAGGGAGAAAATAGAGATATTGGTAAATAACAAGGAGTTAAGAAGGAAGTTAGGTAGAAATGGAAGGGAGTTTTCAAGGAGGTTTTCCTGGGAAGGTGTAGCTAAGAGGTTAGATACTATCTATAGGAAGTTGGGATAAATTCGTGAGGCTACAATTCCTCAGAGGGGAATTTTTTTCTTAGTAGTGTTTAGAAACTTCTTAAGAAAAAAGTAAATATGGAGTAGGAGTTTTTTACTTTGGTGTACTATAGGATTCTACCACCATTAATAGGAAATAACCTCATAGATTTGGAATTTAAGTTAATAAAAAATATATTTATGAATATAAAAATAAAAAGTTCTTAAACATTAGAGGATATCCTTCTCTAATAATTCGGGAGTAGACAAAATTTATCTGTCTTTTAAAATCTTATATTTAATATTTAGGATAAATAGATTTTTTTATTTTTTAATTTTTTATATTGATTTCCTATTAAAAAAATGCAGTTAAAAAAATAAAAATAATTTATAAAATTATAAAAAATAGAAAACTTTAATCAAAATAAAAATATATATTGAAACAGTGAAAAGAAAGGGGAGTTATTAACTCTAAATATTTCCAGTATGATGTTTCTAAACACTGGGGATAAGATAAAAAAGTTCTATCATATTAGAAAAAATATTCAATACTTAATAAGTTTAAAAGATTAATACTAATCTTGTTGGAAAGTATCCATTTTCTTCTTTCAATGTCCAAGGATAGATAGAAGAATTTATTTTTATGTTTTTACTTTTAAAATTTTATATTTAAAAAATATTAAGGCTTATTTTTTTATAACTACTTTTTTTAGTTATTTTTTATTTTATCGTTTTTTTTATAATTTTAAAAATTATTATTTTTTATAAAAATTTTTGATAGAGATTAAGATTTTAAAAATTAACAAATTAAAATTAATTTATAATACAATTAACATAAAATTAACTATTCATACAAAGGTGATGATTAGAACTATTAACCGTAAAGTATTTATTATCTTTATATAATTTACACCCTAATGGTGATTCCATGGAGTTAACTACTACTATTGGGTACCTTGCCCTACTGTTGATTTCAGGTACATTTATCGCAAAGGTAGGGGAAAAGTTAGGAATTCCCGATATACCTTTATTTTTAATATTTGGATTAATAGTAGGTCCACTTTTAAATATTGTATCTCCGCATTATGCCCAAGATATCTTTGAATATGTTGCTAACTTAGGTTTGATAGTAATTCTCCTAGGAGGAGCATTTGAAATGAGATGGATAGTGTTAAAGAGGGTTTTAAAAACGGTTTTAAAATTGGATACTATTGCTCTTGTTGTTACAATGTTGGTTTCAGGTATAATTTATAATGTTGTCTTAAAAATACCTTTTTTCAGTCCTGTTGGATACCTCTATGGGGCTATAACCTGTGCTACAGATCCTGCTACCCTTATGCCAATATTCTCCAAGTCAGATATAGATCCAAAACTGGCAATAACATTGGAAGCAGAGAGTGTATTCAACGATCCTCTAGGTATCGTATTTACCACTATAATCCTCACCAGTATGGGATTAGCCAGATCCCTGAATCCAGTAGTTAGTTTTCTCTCTCTTGCCCTTGGAGGTATTATCTTGGGGATCTTAGGGGGAAAGATCTTTGAGAAGTTGTTTTTAAAGTATGATTTTAAAGAATATATTATTCCTCTCTTCATTGGATTAGCCTTTTTCCTCTGGTATTTTGGAGATAAAATATTTCCCTCTCTCACAGGCTATCAGATAAGCGGTTTTATGGCTGTAGCTATTATGGGGCTCTACTTAGGAAACACTCTCACAAAGTATCACCACAAAAGTAGGTATATAGAAAGTATAATGAGATTCTGCGAGGAACTATCTCTCATATTCAGAATACTGATCTTCATATTCCTAGGGGCAAGTATTAGTTTAGTTATCCTTGAGAAGTATTGGGTCTTTGGACTACTCTGTGCACTAGGATCTATATTCATAGCTAGACCTTTAGGAGTATTCCTTGCAACCTCTATCCCCCCTGCAAGCCCCCTTAAAGAGAAAATATACTTTGCCCTTGAAGGTCCAAGGGGTGTAGTACCGGCGGCGTTGTCTGCTACGGTATACAATATAATAGAGAATCACTCTCACTCTATACCTGCAACTATAGTTAAACACCTTCCACCTCAAGAGATTGCAGGATCTATACTTGTGGCAACCTTTATAACAATACTTCTAAGTGTGATCCTTGAGGCCTCATGGGCAGAACCTCTATATAAAAAACTTTTTAAATAGTATTGAAAATAATGAGAACTCAGTCTAATACTAAGGAGGATAGTTATCAAGGATTTTTATACTGGTGGTTGAATGGATAACAACGTTGAAAGAAGAGTAAAAAAAATATGTGTAGTTGGATTAGGGTATATTGGATTACCTACCGCCTCTATGCTTGCAAATCATGGGTATAATGTAGTAGGTGTAGATGTTGACAGAGACCGGGTAAGGAGTATAGAGGAAGGAAATTTAAATATAGTGGAGCCTGGATTAAAAACCCTTGTAAGTGGTGCTATAAACTCTGGAAATCTAAGGGTAAAAACTACACCTGAAGATGCCGATGCATATATAATATGTGTTCCTACACCGGTAAAGTGGGAGGATAATGCCCCAAGGTGCGATCTATCTTACATTTACAGTGCTATAGAGAGTATAAAGCCTCACCTACGTGATGGAAATCTAATAATTATTGAAAGTACAGTGCCTCCAAAAACTACCGAGAGTATATACAGGTACCTAAACAACAGTAGAAAAATATATATGGCCTACTGTCCTGAGAGGGTACTACCTGGCAAGATACTGAAGGAACTTGTGGAGAACGACAGAATTATTGGAGGGGTGAATAGAGAATCTGCAGAGTTGGCAAAGGAGATATACTCCTCCTTCGTAGATGGAAACATATATCTAACTGATTCCACCACTGCGGAGATGGTAAAACTTATGGAGAACACCTACAGGGATGTAAATATAGCCTTGGCAAATGAATTTGCAAAAATATGCGAGGAGATAAATGTAAATGTATGGGAGGCTATAGATCTAGCAAATAGACATCCAAGGGTGAATATACTTAATCCTGGTCCTGGAGTAGGGGGACACTGTATAAGTGTAGATCCCTGGTTTATAGTGGAAGTGTCCAAGAATGCAAAACTTATCAGAAGTGCAAGGGAGTTAAACGACAGTATGCCTTATTACGTCTGCAATCTTCTCTGTAAGGAACTTAAGAGGAGGAAAATAGAGGACCCAAAGGTTGCCATATTTGGAGTTGCCTATAAAGGAAATGTAGAGGATACGAGGGAGAGTCCTGGAAAGAAGGTAATAAAGTACCTTATATCTAAGGGGATCTCAGTCTCTATATACGATCCCTATGTAAAAACATTTGAGTATCCATTGGAGAGTTTAAAGGATTGTGTTAAAAACGCCGATGTCATCTTGGTGATAACAGATCATGAGGATTTTAAAAACTTTAAAGAGGATGAGGTTAGAGAGATATATTATTTGATGAGGAATAAAATAGTGATAGATACGAGAAATGTGCTTAACCAGGATCTCTGGAGGAATGTTGGTTTTTACGTTAAGTTGCTAGGAGATGGTAAATGTAAGTTGTAATTATTTTTCCTAAATCGTTGGAACCTAATACTTTTTAAGGAAAAAGGCTGATTACCTGTATTACAGTAATCTATTATCGACTTTTAATTATTTTTATAATTTTTATTTTCATAATAAAAATTTTTAAATTAAAATTAATATCAATAATAAAAAATAAAAACCTACAATTGGAGTACTTAAAAAGGTAGAGAGATAGAGTGTAATTCCTGAGAATGTATTAAAAAAATAAAACAGAAATCTCATATAGAAAATCGACATGTAAGATAATTATAAAAAGAATAATGAAATAATTACTACAAAAATTGAGGGGATAGGATGTTATACATAGTAGGACATAAGAACCCAGATACAGACAGTATATGTTCCGCCATAGTTCTAGCCTACTTCTTAGAAGGAGTTCCTGCAAGGTTAGGTGATATAAATCCAGAGACTCAGTTGGTATTGAAGAGATTTGGAGTTATGGAACCAGAGTTAATAAGATCTGCAGAAGGAAAAGAGATATTCCTAGTGGATCACAGTGAGAGGTCTCAGACTTTAGAGGACTTAGAGAAAGGAAAACTTGTAGGTATCTTGGACCACCACAAGGTAGGTATAACTACCTCGGAGCCTATAATATACCTTGCAAAACCTGTAGGATCCACCGCCACGTTAATAGGAGAACTCTACTTTAAAAATGCTATGGATCTCATAGGAGGTAAGAATAAGGAGTTGAAACCTGATCTGGCAGGGCTACTCCTCTCTGCAATAATATCAGATACAGTTCTCTTTAAATCTCCAACCACTACAGATATAGATAGAAAAATAGGAGAAAAACTTGCAGAGATTGCAGGAATAGAGGATATACACAGTTACGGTATGGAGTTACTTAGAGCGAAATCTACAGTAAGTAAGATGAAACCTGAAGAGATCGTTAAATTGGACTACAAGGAGTTCAACTTCAACGGTAGGAAGGTTGGTATCGGACAGGTTGAAGTAATAGACATTGAGGAGATCCAGGAGAAAAAAGAGGAGATATACAAACTCCTTGAGGAGAAACTTAAGGAGGGTTACGACCTTATACTCTTTCTTATAACCGATATAATGAGAGAGGGAAGTGAAGTGTTGGTTGTAGGTAATAAGGAGGCGTTTGAGAGAGCCTTTAATGTGAAGGTAGATGGGAAAAGTATCTACTTAGAAGGTGTTATGTCTAGGAAGAAACAGGTGGTTCCTCCCTTGGAGAAGTACTATAAGAGTTTATAATGATCCAATCACTTTATATTTATCTTATTTTCTCTTTTATAATTATTATTTAAAGATTTTTAACAAGGTTTTATCCATAAAATATTGTAATGGAATTAAAACACTTCTAAGGAACAAAGTATAAAAAGAATCCTTTTCTCTCTCTAGTTATTTAAAATTATTCTAATAAATAAAAGAGTAAGATCTCCATTTTAAGTTCTCATTAAAGTAGTAAATTAAAAAAATAAAATTAAAATTTAAATTAAAAATAAAAATCCTAAAAAGAAAAAATCCTTAAAATAGAATATCCACAATCTACTTCTTTAAATGTCTCTTAGATACTGGAATAAAATAAGAAATTCTATCATAATATAAAAAAAAGATATATAGGATTTTTTATTTTTAAATAACTTCTTCGTTATTTTTTACCTAGTAAACGATATATTTGATCTTTTTGATGAGAACTAGGACTAAGATCCTCCCTTATAATATTTAACAATTTCCAATTAACAATTTCAAGATTTTTTATTTTATTGTTGATCCCATTCTTTTCGATTTTAGTCCACCTATAAACGATAGATTTAACTATAAAGTTTTAAAAGATTTAAAAAGTGTTATCATGTTCCAGGAGAGTAAGGAAAAAGCCATGAAAAAGTTGAAAGAGGCTTTAGAGAAGAATCTCGTAGATAGAGAGATATTATACCTCCTTAACAGGATAAACGAAATGGAAGACTATTATACCACCAGTTCCTGTATTGGAAGATGTGGTATAATGGAGTTTCCAAAGGGCAAAAATCCCAAGATATACTCTAGATGGCTTGGAAAGTGGCACCACTACGGAGATGAGGAGGAATTATTTAAGGCTTTAGACAGAAAATCTGAGGATTTTGAAATGTTGGTCTTTGTAATGAACTCTCCTATCCTCCATGTGGCTTCTAGAGATGTCCCTACTGCGAAGAAACTGTTAGATCTCGCCATCCACAGTGGTTTAAAAGCCTCCTCTATAAAGTCTATAACAGATAGTAGAGTTATAGTAGAGATAGTAAGTACCTATAAAATAGATGCTCCAATTGGTATAGATGGACGTATCTTGGTAGATAGGGATTACCTTAAGATGTTGTTAAAGATTGGGAATGCTAAATTGAAAAAATCCAGAGCGTTATTCTACAGGTTTTACAGGGCGTTGGAGAATATTCAATAATAAAAATTAGTAAAAGAGATAAAATAAGGGATGACAGAACCCATCCTGCCCTTCTAGTACTTCAAAGCATTTAAAGAATGATGGCAAGTTTTATTTTTTATCCATCTTACTTTTTAATTTACTTTTATTTTATTTAATTTTAATTATTATTAATATTAAAAATATTATCATCTCCATTTCTACCCAATCACTCTAAAATCTGCCGTTAAGTAGGAGATTACTATTAGAACTATATTTTAAATCTAGGATGATTATT
This sequence comes from Methanofervidicoccus sp. A16, assembly GCF_003351865.1. Classification (NCBI taxonomy): domain Archaea; kingdom Methanobacteriati; phylum Methanobacteriota; class Methanococci; order Methanococcales; genus Methanofervidicoccus; species Methanofervidicoccus sp. A16. The sequence goes on from NZ_CP022242.1 coordinate 706,833, forward strand.
AATAGTAAATATTTAACACTTGGAGATTTTATTTTATTTAGAAGTTTTAAATCTCCGTTGTACCCTCTGGAACTCATCATAACAAAGGACCTCTCTCCTCTCTCCCAGGTTCTTATAAAGAGAATGGCTGCCAATGTACCTAAGGACTTATATGTGGTTTTTAGATCCTTGTAGCCCAACCTTGTATTTTGGGCGTTCATCACCCTTATCATCTCGTCAAGTAAGAGGAAAACATACCTGTACATCATCATTGCAATATCTAAGAGGGTAGATGGAACCTTTAACTCCCTTAAGATATAGAAGAGTTCAGTCATAGGAGTGGTCAGTGCCAAAAAGAGGGTAGAGGCAACACCTCCTAACATCCTACTGAATACCAACAGTCCCAAATTTACACCGTAACTGTAGAAAGAGATATCGAAGTTGAAGATTTTTATAGACAGTAGTTTATCACCACCAGAGTATATAAAACCCATTAGGATCACTGTAAGTATTCCAAACCCTATGGGGGCTCCTAAAAGAGGTATATATATCCTCAGTGGAACCTTGGCCATGAAAACAGTTAAGGTTATCATGATAAAGGCTATAATTAGAGGTACTATGATGGATTTTGAAAAGACGGTGATCAAAAGCATAGATAGTGCAAATAACACCTTTAACTTAGGGTTGACGTGACGCAACCTGTTATTATGGGCTATATGGTCTATAGTATTCATCTCCATTTAACTCACCTAAAAAATAGTAGTTTGATATGTTATAAATTATAATATAAAAAATAAAAAAGAGAGTATTAAACCTTTAGGATTTTAACTCTATCTTAGCCTTGTTGTACCCTATAAAGTACCCTATTATAATGGCACCTATTGCAGCCTGTAGGGCAAAGAGAAGGGACTCTATTTCACCACTTGGTGGTTCCCATACTGGGCTAAACCAGGGCTCATAGTTTGGATTTATCTCCACTATCACCTCCTCTGCTTCACCATCTGCTCCACCGAAGAGCCCCTCCTCTTCCCCCATACCTGGATACATTAGAAATGGGATAACAGTTAGAATTATAACTCCTAAAATCATGAGGATGTGTTTTGTTTCCATTATTCAGCACCTCCAGTTTCCATTACTTGGGCGTAGTGAGGTACTTCACTCTCATCGATAAGTCCTAACTTCAAGAGTATATCTGGCCTCAACTCCTTTATCTTGTCCCAGAGTAGCGCCGTCAATAATCCTTCTGCGATTGCAAGAGGTACCTGGGTAACGGCAAATACTGTCAGGAATGTCATCAACGTATTTACTGGATTATCTCCCGGGAATGCCAGTGTAAGTTGTACAGATGTGGTAACGTAGGTTATCCAATCTGCAGCAATGGCTGCCAACATAACTGCCCATGTGGAGTTTATTTTACCCTTGAGAATTTTCCATACTATTACACCCCCCAAGGGACCCATAATACCCATGGAGAATACATTTGCTCCTAAAGTGGTTAGTCCACCATGGGCCAACAGTAGCGCTTGGAAGAGTAGTACAACAGTGGCTAAAACAGCAGTAATCGGTACACCAAAGAGTACAGCGCTTAATCCATTACCACAGGGGTGGGAACAACTTCCAGTAACTGAGGGCAGTTTAAGGGAACTCAGTATAAACATAAATGCCCCTGCAACTGCTAACAGAGGTTTTACCTCTGGCTGTTCTTTAACAAGTTTATTTATCTTTATAATCCCATATCCTACCACTATACCTGAGAGAATATACCAGATTGCACACCACATTGGTGGTAGAAACCCCTCCATTACGTGCAAGATATCACCTCGGAATTAGAATAGAGGTTTATAATAAATTAATCCAAATTCGTAATATAAATAATTTTCTATTTAAATTTAATTTAATTAAAAATTTATTAAATTTAATCTAAATTCTTACTAAGGATATTAAATAGGGAACTTCAGATCCTTGTTATTTGCTAAAAGCAAATACAAAAACTCTTTATATGTTAAATAGGTTTTATAGAAACTTTAAAGAGAGAAATTGGCCTATATCGTCTAATTTATTTCTATTCTCGCTATCGTTTTTAAATAATTTAACATATAACGAAGATTATTAAAAAAATTAAATTAGGTAATTAAAAATAATAGAAAATTGTAGGAACATACTTCAATGATATCTATAATTGTAGCCTTGTTAGGGAGTATATTTCCATACCCTTTTAATATTGATAATAATAGAAAAATAATCTCCTGACTTTTTAACAGTTTTTAAAATTTATTTTATACCCTAGTTCCCCCATTAAAGGATAGTTTTAAAGAATAATAAAAATAAAAAATAAAGAAAATATTTAAAAAACAGAAAACCTCTATCACCCCAGATACAAAAATTTTAAAAAGAAGATTGAAGGAGAACGATCCTCTGTATATCTTTTAAATATAGTGGGTACCAGAATAGGATTTTCTATCTTACCTAAGTGTTCAGAAAGATCCTAGAATGTTTAATAGTTTTTATATTGAACCCTATTCCCATCAAAAAAAAATTCTGATAAGAATAGCAATAATTATAAAAAATAAAACAATAACAACTATAAAAATAAAAGTACAAAAAGAAGTATTAAAATCAAAATAAGAGATAATCTTTCTAGGACGCTCTAAGATACCAAATGGAATTGGAGTAGATCCTTCCTCACAGGTTGCTATTATATATTATATTGTATAATATTTTATTATAAGGTATCATATTTCAATATTTTTCCAGTCTTTTTTTATTATTCTTATTTTTATTATTCAAATCATTACTTTGATGGGAATTAAGGTTTTTATATTGATTATTTTCATTATGATTTTTATTATAATGATTATCTTTTTATTATTCTTTAATTACTATTTGGTGGGAAACTAAGGTTATTTCAATTTATTTATCAAATAATATAAAAATAGAATAACGTTAATAAATAGATTTACAAACCTTCTCCTTGTTCGATGTATAGGAACGCTAATTATCCCAATAGAGAAAATATTTTAAAATCATACACTCTTCTCCATCAACTCTTCTATCTTCCCAGATATCTCATCTAACTCCTCCTCTGATAGAGGGTTGGGAATTACTTTCCTACTGTTATTAAGAATTCTGTTACCTAACTCTCTAAAGATGTTGGCTAGAGGGTGATCAGGAGAGTACTCAATAACAGTCTTTTTACGTATCTCACTTTTCACTATAATCTCACTCATTGGGATGTACCCCACAACCTCTGTACCTAGCCTTGAAGCAAATTCTGAGACTATGGAGATGTTATCTACTACACTTCTACCGTTGTATATAATACCTCCCAATCTAGTATTTCCTCTATGGGCGTACCTCTTTATTCCCTTACAGATGTTGTTTGCAGCATACAAAGCCATAGGATCACAGGTTGTCACTATATAAACTTCATCTGCCAGGTGTTTCTGAAGGGGCATAGCAAAGCCTCCGCATACAACGTCCCCCAATACGTCGTAGATTACTATATCTGGCTCCAAAGTTTCAAACACCTTTAACTTATCCAGTATCTCTATGGCCTTGATTATCCCTCTCCCTGCACATCCTATTCCTGGTTCAGGACCTCCACTTTCAACACAGTAGATACCTTGAAATCCTTTAAAAACAACATCCTCTAATTGTATATCCTCTCCCTTTTTCCTAAGGATATCTAAAACAGTGGGTATCTTCTTTCCCACTATATTCCTTGTAGAATCTCCCTTTGGATCACAACCGATTACCATAACCTTCTTACCTGATTCTGCCAGTGCAACGGCTACATTTGACACAGTTGTGGATTTCCCAATACCGCCCTTTCCATATACACATATTTTTTTCACACTTTCACCGTAAAAAAATAGTTTCAAATATTTAGATATATGGATTATTACACATAAAAAATAAATTGGTGCCGTGGGGGTGATTTGAACACCCGACAACTGGATCTTCAGTCCAGCGTTCTCCCAGGCTGAACTACCACGGCTTCCCACGGCTCTATTACACACACCTACTAATATACACAACTGATATATATACTTTTCGCCGAAAAGTTTATATAGGAGAAAGTAAATTTTTATTGTGCAAACAACATGTAATGTTAAGAGCCCCCATAGCTCAGTAGGTAGAGCGACGGACTGTTAATCCGTAGGTCGCAGGTTCGAGTCCTGCTGGGGGCGCCAAATAACTAGTTTTTATCTTTTTTGTATTGAGGGACCGTAGCTCAGCCTGGTCAGAGCACTCGGCTCATAACCGAGGGGTCAAGGGTTCAAATCCCTTCGGTCCCACCATGGAGCCCCAGTGGTGTAGCCCGGCCTATCATGCGGGCCTTTCGAGCCTGCGACTCGGGTTCAAATCCCGACTGGGGCATATTTTTTTTATAAATTATTATTTTATACAGCAGGGGTTGTCGAGCCTGGCCAAAGACGCAGGACTTAGAATCCTGTCCCATAGGGGTTCGGGGGTTCAAATCCCCCCCCCTGCACCATTTTTTTTATAGGTATATGTGGCCGGGGTGGGGTAGTGGCTATCCTGGGGGACTGTGGATCCCCTGAGCCGGGTTCAATTCCCGGTCCCGGCCCCATTTTTTTTTGGAATGTACTCACTTTTTAGATGGATTTTAATATCTTAGAGATCCCTATTTTTATTATTTCAAGATTTATCTAGGTTCTCTTGGAGATGTTGAAATCTCATTATTGTAGTTTGAGGTTCAATCAATTAAGATTTATTTATTTTTTAATTTTTTATAATAATTATTTTTATTATATTGATTAGTTTTGAATATTCAAATGTTTCGAAAAATAATATATCTGCCATTGTTTGTGGAATACCATTGAATACTGATAAAACAGAAAGAATTTCACTAAACCCCAATTCCCATCAAAAAATTCTGATAAGAACAATAATTATAATAAAAAAGTTAATTATAATAAAAGTATAAAAGGGAAGGTATAAAATCAAAATAAAAGATAATCTCTTGGGATACTCCAACATACTATGGAAGTGGAGTAGATCCTCCCTAACAGGTTGCTATTATTAACTTTATTATTTTTTTTATTATCTAAATCTTATTATGATGGGAATGAAGGTTTATTTTATTATTATTCCTCTTAAGATTTTTATTATTTTTTTATTATGATAATTATTATTCTTCTAATTACAATCTTGATGGGAACTAGGGTTTCACTAACTCTTTTTCTTAAAGAAGTCTAATCAATACCCTTAAGTAACTTCTCCCCCAGTTGAATATACCTCCCATCTCCAACCTTTTTAATGATCTTAAAGTACTCCTCCATCCTCCTAACCATCTCCTCTCTTTTTTCCCCATCAACAATATTTAGCCGGGAGTAGAGTACAGCCATCTCAACAATGAGCCCATCTGCCCTAGAGTAAGGTATTACAGGCGGATTGTTTATACCTCTCTCCAAGAGAATCTCCCCCTGGATCGCCATCAGTTTTGAATCTCCATACTCGTCCCTAATATCTACAAACCTCCTTTTAACAACCTTTACAACGTATATTTTATAGGCATCGGAGAGGTAGGGAAGACTAATACCCTTATACTTCACAGTACTATAATCTCCCTCATCGTCGTATACAGACTGGGCTATAAGATAGGGAGAGGTAATATTCACTACAAAGTAATCCTCAATCCCCAGTATATGGTAGGTATGGGATCCCTCATATAGATGAAATCTAATTTCCCTATCCTTAAAATATACTCCTATAGGGGCCCTATTGTATCTCCCATCTAAGGCGCAGGTGATCACTACCTCGTATCTCATACTATCCCCGATAATATACACCTTGTCTAGTACCTCTCCTTTTAAACTCCTTAATAGCATCGTTGAGTATAGATAATCTACTTAAATTCCACTCTGGAGATACCTTTATCTCCTCAGGTACCTTGTCCTTCGAAACCCTCTGTATAAGTACGTAGGGAGAAGTATGCTCCAAGAAATCACAGAGAATTTTTATATACTGTTTTCTATCTAAAGCTCTATACTCCCCCTTCCAGTACATCTCCTCCAACTTTGTACCTTTAACTACGACTAAGGGATATATCTTAAGGGCATCTATCCCCAACTTCGAGAGGGATTCTGCAGTATCTATCATCTCCTCCCAGGTTTCATCTGGTAGCCCAAGTATAACATGCCCACATACGAGAATACCTCTCCTTTTACACTCTAATATAGCCCCTATAATATGGGATACTCCATGCTTCCTATTTATAAGATCCAAGGTTTTCTGATGGAAACTTTGAATACCTAAGTCTATCCAGATTTCGTATCCCTTCTTTACATAGTTCTCCAAAATATCTAAAATTTCCCTACTTAGACAGTCTGGCCTGGTACCTATGGAGAGCCCCACTACATCTGAATAGGATAGGGCGAAATCCCATAATTCCTTTAATCTTTCAGGATCTCCGTAGGTGTTTGTCCCAGGGTAGAAGTAGATGTAGAACTTATCTACTCCCTTCTTTTTCTGATTTTCCATCTGTTTTTCTATTTGATATTTTAGAGAGTACTTACTATTACAGTACTTTACACCTATGGGCCTGCCCATCTTTGGACAGAATATACAACCTTCAGTATCTAACGTACCATCCTTATTTGGACATATTGACCCACAGTCAACAGGTATTTTAAATACTTTGTAAGGTTTTGCCCTCTTCATATATAAGCCGTACTGGGCTATAGGGTGCCCTTCTTTGTATATAGAATCTATAATGTCTTTGTTGATACCTAGGCTATACATGGTATCACTGATTTTTAGTGTAAAAAGGTTTTAAATTATATAAGGGTAAAAAATATTAGCAAACTAAAAAAATAATAATAATTAAAATAATTAAGGTAAAAATAGAAAAAAATAGAATAAGATTTCTGTTTTATCCTTTTTAGGTTTCTTACTTTTTTATAATTTTATTATTTTTTCACTTTCCCAGGACCTACATCTGGTATTAATCTCAGATCTTCAAACCACCACATGGAACTACACACAACCTCACCCATCTTAAAACCTCCGCAAGTTCCCTACCTACATCTTCAACACCTAACTCCGAGAAGTACCTTACAATTCCAACCCTATCAAGAACACCTATCTGCCATACCAGAGAATCTAGATGGATCATATTTACATCAACATTCTTTCGCAACTCCTCCAGAACAGAAGTCCAGAAGTATCTAATATCGTCATCATTCCAAACTGCAACCCCAAGTCTCTCAGTAAATTCCCTAACCCTGTAATCAACTGGAATAGGTATTTCCTCAAAGGAAAAATCTGTCTCACCAACCATCAGAAGTGAAATCCCGAGACACTTCATTGCGAAGGTTATAGTTTTTGCATTTATATCCTGTCTCATTGTATCGGCTAATCTGTACCAGATATTAACAAAATCCCTCGCCACATCCTCTGGTTTAGAAGTCCAAAGATCTTGGGCTAAACTACTTATAAGGAATTTCTTCAGTCTTTCGATCTTCCTATTTGAAAAACGCTCCTTCGAGTAGAACTCTCTCAGAATATACATCAGTTCTAGAGGAGATCTAGGTACCTCTTTCTTCTCAAGTAGAGCACTTAGTGGTGGCCAGTACGCCACCTCAGCCCTCCCCTTAAGTTGATAGTCGTTTAAACCTGCAACAGTCATAAGGACTGCAAATCTCCCAAATCCGTATTTTCCAAGGAATTTATACATATAGATCCATTCTGGCTCTTTTTTAACTATTTCATTCCAAACTTGAAGGGGTATCTTTGAGAGAACCTCTGATATAGGTTTAACCTTACTTTCAATTCCTAAGGAGATCATCAATTCACCTTTAATATAAACTAGATTATTATAATTTATTTTCACTTCTATTATAATTAATAAAGTATCATAATATCTATTACCATGACTTACTCCCAACTGTGAATATAACCCCCTAACTCTAACTCCTCACCGTCTATATAACAACCTTCCTCTATAACCTTCCCGATCTTCTTAGCCTCCCCGTTACACTCCCTTCTCAACACTTCAACAACATCATCACATCTCTTCGTCGTAAAAAGTAATTCAAACTCCTCCCCACTGTTCAAAGCAGCATGTATAGGATTTATCTGAAACCTATCGCAGAACTCTATAACATCCTTCGGTACAACTCTTAAGAGTTTCTTACTAGATACTTCAAAGTTGCCAATATAGAACAACTCCTTTTTAAGTCCATCTGATACATCACAGCAGGAACTTACATACTTATTCAGGATCAGCCCCTCCCTCACCCTTGCACTGGGCTCTAGTAGTTTTTTCATAATATCTGGATACTCCTCCCAGAGATTGTAGAAGGTTTTTTTACTTATCACTCCCTTATCCCTCATCTTGAGGATCTCCAAGGCACAAAACACTCTACCTATATCGTAGGTTACCATTATATCCTCTCCAACATTTCCTCCCCTATATACAGGGTTATCTGTTATTCCAATCGCTGTACCACAGAGTGTTAACTCTTTAGCCCTATTTGTATCTCCACCAACTATGGGACAACTGTATTTTCTACATGCGTAATCTATCCCCCTTATCAACTCTAAGAGAAAATCCCTATCTATTTTAGGGAGTCCCATAGACACCACTATACCTAAGGGCCTGGCACACATTGCACATATATCTGATACAGTGGCAGTAATTACCCTCATCCCTATCTGAAAAGGTGTGAGGATATCTGGAAAATGGGTGGATCTAAACATCATATCTGTGGTAATTGTTAAATAGGCATCTCCCAGTTTAAAAACAGCACAGTCATCTCCTATTCCCTTTACTACATCTCCCCTGTAGGTTATGTTATCTATAATAGTTTTTATTATATCTAATTCTGTTATTGACATATTTTTCCCTATTTTAAAATCTATTCCAATTACAGTAATAATAAGGAGGTTATTAATAATTATGATAATTAAAATAAAAATTAATCAATAAAAAAATAAAAACTCTTCAAAAAGAAAGATTAACAGAGACTATCTTTTTTGATTTTTTATTTTTTTAATTATTTTTTAGTTATAATTATTATTTATTATTATATTAAAAACTCTCTAGTTGTTATATTATTCTTTATAAGGTGAAAAGATGAAGACCTTCGTTATTACTGCAAGAGGGCATACAAATGTTAAATGTACCCATAAAACCACCTTGGAGATTACAAAAGAGAACTATTTAACATCAACTGGAGACTGTATAATCGGAATATCTGCAGATAAATCCATGTTGGACTTTCCAGAGGATTTCAAGGAGAGGCTAAGAAATGCCGATAGAATAGTTGTTGAGATCTTAGTAGATGAACTAAGGGAGGTTATCGTAGGAAAGGGACATAAAGATCTTATCCTAAATCACCCCACTGATATAGTAATTAGAAAGAGTACCTACATCTGTCCAAGGACTTTGATGATCTCAGCGAATAAAAGTGCTAAGGATATAGATCGGGAGATTGTTAGGAGGTTGAGGGAAGGTGGTAAGTTGATATTTAAAATAACGGTAGATTAGTAGAATCTTTTAAACAATAGAAAATAATAACTATGATTGTGATTAGAAGAATAATAAAAATAACAATCATAATAAAAAATAATAAAAATCTTAAGAGTAATAACAATAAAATAATTCTGAAGGGATAGAAATAAAAAAGTGAATAACCATAATTCCATTAAAGTAATGATTTAAATAATAAAAATAATAAAAAAGGACTAGAAAAATATTGAAATATAACACCTTTTAATACCTTAGTTCCCATCAGTAGTGATTAAAGAATAATAAAAAGATAATTATTATAATAAAAATCATAATTAAAATAACTAGTATAAAATCTATATATAAAAACTATTAAATACCCTTAGGATCTTTCCGAATCTTTAGATAATATTATGAGATCTTATTCTGAATTCCTGTATTAGAAGATATTCAGAGGATCATTCTTCTTCAATCTTCTTTTTAAAATGCTGTATCTGATGATGATAGGAGTTTTCTGTTTTTTAAACATTTCTTTATTTTTTATTTTTATAATTATTTTTTACTATTTTTTAAACTATTCTTATGATGGGAACTAGAGTATTAAAAAAAATAATAGTAAACAAAAATAAAAAAAACTTCTGAACATTGAAAGATTAGAAATATTTAGAATGGACAGGATATTATAAACAAATAGAGGTAAAAAAGTTAAAATACTATTTCTAGACTATATTTACACTGGAGAAACAAAGTAAGTATTTCATTTTTTAATTTATGTTTTTATATTTCTATAATTTTTATTATCATCATTATTATTTTTACTCCATATCCTCTGGTAACTTTGCAGCGATATCATGGTGTTCAGCGAGGCCTAAAGCAGCGACAGCACCAATTATTCCCTCCTCCCTGTCAAATATCTTAACTATCTCTATGTTGTTCTTCTCCGCTACACCTATAGCCTCCTCTATGGATACCATCCCCTCCTTTGCCTTATTTGTGAATATCTTCATACTCTTAGATGGAGTTATACCGTAGTATAGAGCCATAGCAGTTTTATCAGATAGACTCCTCTCTTTAAGGAAATCCCTAATAACTTCTTTAACTTTATACTTATACTGAGGATATACTGCAAAGGTTAGTGCAACTGAGACACAGTTCTGGGTTTTATGGGGATTCCCAGGGTACAGTTGCACTATGGTATGATCCATGTAGTATCCGAACCCCTTACTTTCAACATACCTCCCTATCTCATGTGCCAGTACCCAGGTTGCCCCCTCCTCCTTTGTATCTGTATCGTCTATACCTACCATCAACTTCTCCATCTTCGGAGTAATAACAATACCTCTACAAAGTTTTGAACCTCCTCCCCTTTCCAGTATTACAGTGTCGATAACATTCTCAGCCCCCTTCCTCAACTCTATTCCTACCCCGCCCCCAGCCAATCCTGCATAGTGGATATGAACATTATCTTCCTTTATAGAGACCTCTTCAATACCTGCTGCAGAAATTGAGGGCAATAGGTTTAACCTACATCTCCCTATCTTTAATATAAAGTGGTGTTTATTACCTTCCCTCCATGCAGATATTACAAGGGGAGATGTCCTTTTATACTGGTATATTACCCACTGGGATCCGTTGGGACATGGATGTTCCTCTACGAGTTCAATGATCCCTAAACCCTCATCTACCATGGCTACTATTCTCTTATAGGATATATTATTCATAATGATCACTTCTTACTCCCTTCTTTGTTAGATCTTTTTAACTCGTAATCTAAAACCATCTCTTTTAACTTTTTTTCAACTTCTTTTAACTCCTTTTTTAATTCTTCTATCTTGTAATAGATATTCCATTTTAAGGAACTGTTTATATTTATATATATATTTTTTAATTCCTCTATACATCTCTTTAAGTTATAGTAGTTTGTTATTGTAATATATTCACTGTTATTCAACCTCTCCAGTTGATCTTCAAGTTCCTTCACTAAATCTAAGTACCTCTTTAGTTCCCTACTTAAAAATTTTCCCTCCTCTATGGAGATACGTACCTCTGAGTTAGTATCTAAGTTTTCCAGGGTTTCCTCTAAGATATCTATCTCGTTATTGAGATCTATGTATCTTTTAAAGTACTCCTTTAATTCATCGATTTTTTCGTAATCCTTATCTTTTAATATAATTAACTCCACACTCTTTTTTATATCCTCGATGTTGATCCTCCTCCATGGAATTTTTAATATCTATTTTTCTGAATATTGGAAGACAGAGAGATTCTCCTTTAAGAATTGTTAATGTCCTTTTATTTGTTGTAATATCTATAAGGATTTTAATATATTTAACCACCACTTACGTGCCTAATATTCACCAACCTCCCCCTTTCAGCCCTCTTCATCTCAGAACCATTTAAAATAGATCTCCCAACTCCAACTACCTCCTCCTCGTAGATAATTACCACCTCATCCCTTACAGAGATATTCTCATCACAGTCCTCGAATCCTGGTGGAAATAGGGCTCCCTTTTTAACCTTAAAATTAACCTCTACCCAATTCACCTTCCCAAGTAATCTCCCTCCCTCGTAAGTTAAAACGTAGAGACCAGTCTCAGGATTTATGGAACATATCTGGACTAATTTATTATCCCTTTTTATAAAGAACTTCTTAATATTTCCCTTAACTATCACATTGTCAGGGATGAAGTTCTTCCTAAACTGAAACTTTGAGAGCTCCTTGTAGTTGTGGAGGGTTTGCATTTTTTTTAACTTTTTTAACTCTTTCTCCTTTATTCCACATTCCTCCTTCAACTCTCTAAGTGTATCTTTTAAAGTTTTCAGGGATTCTGAGGATGTTGGATCACCTTTAGATGTTACTATAAGATCTCCGTATCTCTCGCAGGTATCCCTCAATATCTCCAAGTAGTGATCAGGTAGGTGTGCCACTATCTTCAGATGTTGGAACTTCTCCTTTCCCCTTTTTAAGAGATTGTCTAACTCCCTGTTGATAAACTCTATCTCCTCCAGGGACCACCTACCTGTAACTGGGATATCGTAATTTACTACGCCCTCGAGAGCCCTGGGGACTACACCGTAGGGAGATGTGATAATAACCTCTTCAACTGGAAGACCTGCAGATCTTATTGCATTTATGAAATAACTGTGGGACTTAGATCGTGAATAAGGTTTCTTAGAGGAGCAAGGTAGTAGAACTATAGCGTCTGTAAATAACTGGTAGTTTCTCGCCCTCTCTATGTATTTTTTTACCTCAGGTATCTCAGTCTCATCTATTGTGACGATTATCTTCTTCCCCTTTGATAATGGGATATTCCTCAAGTCTGGCTCATATCTTTTGTAATTTGCCCGTAGATAGGGATCTGATACTGTAGTCTCCTCAACCAGGTTCCTAAGAGTTCCCTCCCTTATACAGTACCTTACCTCCATCAGTACCTGGGAGATAATCTCTATATTGTGGTTTATTATCTCCTCTTTATCTCCATCTGTTGATATCATTCTATTCTTTGTAAAGTAGTAGCCAAGGGATCCGTAGTAGTAGGCAGAGGAGTAATCGAAGTAATCTACACCTAGATATACCAGTAGAGGAATCTCCCAAGGTAGTGCTGTAGGGAAGTATATAGCACTGTTTGGAGATATGGATGTTCTTATCTTCTGTAGCAACGGTACTAATTCTTTTCTCTTTATAAGTCTTCTACCATCTCCTATTATCACTAAATCAGAGTTATCATTAAATATACTGTCTAGCAAGTCCAGATGTTTCCCTACATTAACTATAAAGTATTTGAGGGCGCAGTCCCCTAATTCAACGGTACCATGGAGTTTATCCCTGTTTATATTCAGTAGAACCTCTGCCACCTCCCTTGGAGTGTCAAAAGGTACCTTTAACAGAGGAGGTTTGATATCCATTAAAATATCCCTGTCTATTATCTTTGGAGTGTATTCACCATCTTTTCTATAACTCTCCTTACATATTCTACCTATGTCGTAGTGGATAGGTTCTAACATGATATCACAGTGTAAACTTATAAGAAGTAAGGATATTAAAATAGTCTTAAATAAATCTATCTATAATAATAATCACACAAATAAAAATATAATAATAATTAAAAAATAAAAAAGAATGGTTGATATCAAAAGACCAGAGCGGAAATAGAAAAATAGAATTTAATTTTTTATTATTTTTTTAATCCAATCCCATTATTTTACAAATTTTAAATTAAATTTGACTATAATTATAAATATTTAAATTATTATTATAAACCTTAAATAAATAGGATAATTTACACTCTGGTGAAATAATGCACCATATTACGATAAACAACGGACATAATAACTGTGATATTTACATCTTAGGTACTGCCCATGTTTCAGAGGACAGTATAAAAGAGGTAGAGGAAACTATAAAGGAGATAGATCCTGATTTAATAGCAGTTGAGTTGGACAGTGATAGATTCTTCGCCCTTATAAATGGAGAAAATGGTAAGGATCCAAAGGATATAAACATATGGGAGATACTAAAAAGTGGAGATATTGGATTATTCTTACTTCATACTATTCTCGCAAGTTTTCAGAGGGAGATAGGAGAAAAATTTAACATTAAACCTGGTAGTGAGATGAAGAAGGCTATAGAGTTGGCTAAATTATATAAAAAACCTCTCTATCTAATAGACAGACCTATTGATATTACACTTAAACGTGCATTAAGCAGTATGTCCCTTAAGGAGAAGTTGAAGTTACTCTGCCAGTTGTTTGAAGATGATGACAGTATTAGTAAGTTGGATAAGAGATCTATAAAGGAGATTGTAGATAACGCCGAGGAGTTAGTTGAAATATTGAAGGACCTATCTCCTTCCCTCTATAAGGTATTTGTAGATGAGAGAGATAGATACATGGCAAAGAACATCTTTGATACCAGTATTGGAAGGGAGAAGATAGTTGTTGTAGTTGGAGCAGGTCATGTTAAGGGGATAATAGATTATCTGAAAAAACTTGAGAGGGGAGAGATAGAGATCGATCTAAATGAACTGATGGAGGTAAAAAGGGGAAGGAATTATTTAAAAATAGTATTTTCAATGGTTTTAATTGGGATTATACTTTATGGGATATACTCAATATCCTCCAATCCAGAGGTTTTGAAAAAATTCACCATAGACTGGATACTGATAAACGGCACCCTCTCTGCTCTGGGAGTTGTCCTTGCAAGGGGCAAATTGCCCTCTGTTATCTCTGCATTCCTTGTGGCACCTATAACCTCCCTCATACCTGTTATTGGAGCAGGTTATATCGTAGGATTGGTGGAGTTGAAGTGTAGAGGTATAACCCAGGAGGATATTCAACAACTACTTAGGTGCGATAAGTTAAAGGAGTTGATGAATAACAACCTTATGAGGGTATTGATGGTGGCAGCCCTCTCCAGTCTTGGAAGTGCCATAGGTACCTTTTACTTTATACCTAAGTTCTTAGGACTTTAGAAGATGAGGGTTTTTTTAACTCTTTTATATCTATCTCCATAGGTGTAGAACATTTATCGTCATTCATAGGTACTAAATTCAATGTTTTATATATTTCCTTTAATCTCTCTACATCTATCTGTCCAGGTGCTGAACATTTACCATCCATAGAGGCAAAAGTTAATATACTCCCAAAGTAGGTTCCCAGTATCCTTGTTAATTTACCCTTTTCTCCCATCCCTATACCTATTACTTTTCCTTCAAACTCCTGTATAATCTTTAAAATATTTAAAATATCTCTTTTAGTATTAACCATGGTGGCAAATTTACCAATGTCTCCTATCTGGAGTTCTCTATTTACTATATCTAAGAGTGTATCGTATGAAGGGGTCTCTTTAAAGTTGTGGTAGGATATAATAATCTTAGTCTTTGAGCCTATATCATCCCTAAAATCAACAAGTTCTCTGTTTCTTTTTTCTTTTAACTCTATATCTATATATTTTGCATTGTTTTCAATAGCTACCTTGTATAGTTTTATCCTTCTATCATAACTACCCCTGTATCTTCCCCCTTCCCAATGAGCCCTTATTGTAATAATAGAGGGGTATTTAGTCATTTCTATAATATCTTCTTCTCTGATCTCCCTGAAGTAATCTACTACAAATTCCACCATATCTGCTACTTCTAAGGCCCTCTCTGCACTAATGATGGCGTCTTTTATATTATCCTCCACTATTGGGACACATATCATATTTCCCCCTCTTCAACCCTTCTCCTATTATTATTTAGTTATTATATACTGTTTTAATTATCCAACTGTACATATGTTTCATTTTTTAATATATTTATAATTTTGTATTTTAAATTAATTTTGGAACCTTCAAGGTTTTAGGTACCACGATAGTAGTTGTGAAATATATCTCAAAAGGTTTTAACTTTTCAACTTTCTATTTTTAGAAAATGAAAATTTCCCTTAAGGGAAAGTAATAGGCAACCGATTATAGGAGAAAATAATAAACAGATGGTACCCTAAGGAGAAGTCTTAAAAAGTAGATCTAACAAACATCTACTCCTCCTTAGTCCAGTGTAAGGTAGAGAACAATAGTAAGATTTTATTCTTTCAACTGTATAAATTTTTAAATTTTATTTTGATTATAATAATTTAATAATAATTTTAAAATTATTATATCTTAATATTTTGGAACTTCTCAGCACTTGGATAGATATTAAACATAAAAATAGTTTATAGAATTGTTATACTCCTTTCTTTAACACCTCCCAAGTACTCCCGTATATTACATTACTATTACAGAAATTAGGCAGATACACTGCCCCCTTTCCTGAATTTGTGGCAACATTTTTATAGCCCATCTCTTCAATTGGTGCAACAACCATACAGGTATCGCATACAACCTTACCTCCCACCCTCTCAATAATCTCTGTATAGCCCATCCTATCTGCAATAGCCTTGATATGTATAGATGTACATACCCAGAGGTCGCACTTAAATCTCTTAATATTATTTTTCACTATAAAATCTACAATCTCCTTTATCTCCTCTAAACTACAGTGTGGACACCCTATACATATGAGATCAGGTTTCTCCTCTGTGGTATTTAATCTATGAAACTCCTCCTCTATATCCTCTTTACTTACAGTTATTCTCTCAGTATCATCAATCTTTATTTTACCCATCCTACACTCTGGTGTTATTCCTTCAACATGATAGAGTGCTACACCACCACTGGCAGCTAAGGAGGCACCAAGTGCCTTTAGCCTACTGTACTTATTCCCAGAGATACCATTTTTAAATATAAAGTATGGAACCTCATTCTTTACAATTTTTCCAACTAATGATCCTAAAACTCCATAATCAGATACATCCTTTAACTCTACCTCCACCTCAACAGTATAACTTGGTACCCTGTTCTCATCTAGATGGTATCCATAGAGAGGTGTCTTTCCAATTAGTGCAGATGCCAGAGCAGAGGGCCCTCCCTCCCTGTTCGTCCTGGCACCAATAACAGAGTTTGCATAGGATACAGCAGAGGATTCTGCCCAGGCTATGTGATCTCCATAGGTAGGAACGTTGCCAGATAGATAAGGTGTACAGGTACATCCTATCTCAACACCTATCTTTTTGAAACACTCTATTATCTCCAGTTGCTTCTCTACAAAATCCTTAGGAAAATTAAGTTCCCTATATCTAGATAGATCCATACCTGCAGGGTTTAAGGTTGTAGGTACAGATACCTTAACATCACCTTTGGAGACATCCCTTAAGAAGTTTAAACCTTCCTCTCCTATAGTTTTATAGGATACTCCAGAGACCTGGGCTGAGGATATCTCTACAAGTCTCTCTGCCCCGTATATATCTCCAAGGGATACTAAGAGGTTCATAGCCACTTCTAGGATCTCCCCATGTTCTCCGTTGTATATCCTTTCCTCCTCCTTTGTTAGGTACAACTTATCACCTTTAGAATTTACTAATCCTTCTAATAACCATACCTTCAACTCTTACTGGATACGTCCTTCTGGCAAGTTCAACTGCAGATCTTAGCCTATCCTCTGAACTGGAGTATATTCTGTATAGTATATCCCCCTTGTTTACCTTACAGCCCCTTTTCACGTAGAGTAATACTCCAGCCTTTTTATCTTTGGGAGCACCAGCCTCCTTCGCTATATTTGTTATTCCCTTGTTGGATAGGGATATCACATACCCATCCTTTGGAGAAGGGATGTCCTCGAAGTATTGCCCTAATTCCACATCCTCGGAGTTGGTGATACCTCCTCCCTGTTCAATCACGATCTCTCTAAATTTCTCCAGAGCCTTTCCAGAGTAGAGAATATCCTTAGCCACCTTTACCCCAGATCCTATCTGTGCTACACCTCCGAACTCTAAGAGAATCCCAGCGAGAGATAGGGATTTCTCGATTAAACTCTTTGGAGCAGATTTGGGATCCTCGAGAGCCTTAAGTGCCTCTTTAGCCTCAAGGGCAGGACCTACAGCCCTCCCTATTGGTTGCCCTCCATAAGTGATGGCACACTCTACATCTATGCCAACTCTCTCACCAAGTTCTATAAACTTCCTTGCAAGGGCATAGCCCTCTCTCTCATTTTTTATCTTAGTCCCAAGTCCAACAGGTATATCAATTACAGTATAGTTGATACCTGCTGCGATCTTCTTTGCCATAACACTTGAGAGTAGTTGAGGTTGAGGATCTATAGAGAGGGGCCTCTCAATGTTTATTATTATATCATCTGCAGGGGCTAAATTTACACTTCCTCCCCAAACTAGACATCCGTTGGTAGTTTCAACTACCCTCTTCATCTCCTCAGCATTTAAATCTACCCTTGTAAGTACCTCCATTACATCTGCCGTCCCAGCAGCAGAGGTTATAGCCCTGGAGGATGTTTTAGGAATAATTATGCCTGCAGAGGCCACAATTGGTACAGTAATTAGGGCATACTTGTTTCCAGGTACCCCTCCAATACTGTGAACATCTACCACAGGGTGTTTATCCCAGTGAAGTTTATCACCAGTTTCTCCCATCCTCTTAGTCATCTCTACGATCTCTCCCATCTCCATACCGTGGATATATGTAGAGACTATAAAACTTGTTAACTCTATATTTGATAGTTTTCCCTGGACTATCTCATCTACTATGGTATGTATCTCCTGAGGTTTTAGCACCTGCCCCTCCATCTTCTTTTTTATATACTTTAGAGACTTAGGTCTAGGAGCATGTCTTAATCTTACCTCCTCCCCCTCCTCTATACCCTCTATGGCACCTCTACTGATCCCTAACTCTCCCTCCTTAACCATCCTCTTTGTGGTGTATAGTACTCCGATGAAGGATCCCTTTGAACTCTCCACCAACACTCTATCTTGAGGATAGTACTCTGTCCCTATCAAATCCCTCTCATTTGCTATTACCCCGTTATTTCCCAAATCTATATCCAGCAGTTTTGCCTTAAAGAATAGCATAGTTATCCCTTATTTAAAACATCTTTCTCTATGTATTTATCTATAAGTTTGGTGTCTATCCTAGTCTTAATACCTAGCCTCTCCAACACCATCCTGTTAAGGATAATTTTAAGTATTTCTACACCCTCTTTGGAATCTGTTATCTCTTTTAACTTCCTAGTTATCCTGGGAGATTTTAACTTTTTGATAACCTCTACAATGTCTTCATCCTTTACTCTACCCTTCTTTTTATATATCTCATCTGCAATCTCTTCAAGTTTCTTTATATCGAAGGGCAGGTACTCCACTATTTTCCTATCTAACGTCTCCTCTATGGATATCAATATCCTTGCAATATCTATATTTTCAGTATTTTCATCGATCTCCATCTTTTTAACGACAAACCAATTTCCTTTTTTTACCCTAAATTGTATACTCTCCTTGTCCTTTTTTGTAGTGGTAATATTTATCACCACCTTCTAACTTTTTATAGAGGTAGTTTATTATAATTAGTAGTATTAGAGAAGATTTACTTTATTCTCCAGTGCTCAGAAGTGCCTAGAGAAGTAATTTTCATGATTAAAATATATTAAAATAAAAAGAATTCTCTACTAATATCGAATTATAATAACTGTTGGAGTTTAATTTCTATAATTTTCTGAATTTTTATTTTTTAATAATAAAATTTTTTAATAATTATTATTTTTATTTAGGATTTTTAAATTACAGTAAGATAATTTTTAATTCTTACTTTTTATAGGTGATACTATGAAAAAAGATCTGACCAACGTAGATATATACGCCATAGTACAGGAACTTCAAGGAGAGATACTAAAGGGTCTATTGGATAAGGCATTTCTCATAGATTCCCAGGGAGGAAAGGAGTTGATACTGAAGGTGCATGTCCCAGATGAAGGTGCAAAGGAGGTAGTTATAGGTGTAGGTACTTATAAATATATCACCTTAACAGAGTACAACAGGGAGAAGCCTAAAAATCCTCCATCCTTCGCAATGCTACTTAGGAAGTATCTGAAAAATACCAGGATAATCAATGTGGAACAACACAACTTCGACAGGATAGTTAAGATAACATTTCAATGGAAGGAGAAGATCTTTAAACTCATAGTGGAACTCTTCGGTGAGGGGAATGTTATACTCTTAGATAGCGAGGATAGGATAATACTACCGTTAAAGATAGAGAGATGGAGCAGTAGGGAGATCATCCCAAAAGAAATCTACAGGTATCCACCTCAGAGGGATCTAACTCCATTTAACTTAGAGCACTCATTTGAGATTTTTAAGAGTAAATTCAGTGAAGATAAGAATAAGAAAAGTGAATGTGTAAGGGTTATTTCAAGGATCTTCGGTATAGCGGGGATATATGCAGAGGAGATATGCCATATTGCAGGTGTAGATAAAAAAACTGTGAATCCCTCTGAGGAGGAGATAGAGAAACTGTACAATGGATGTAAGGAGTTCTTCAACAGGATGTTTCAAGATAGGAAACCTCACATAGTTTTAAAGGATGGGGACTATTTCGATGTATCTCCAGTGGAACTTATAAAGTATAGAGATTACGAGAAGAGGTACTATGAGAGATTCATTAATGCAGTGGATGATTACTTCTCACGGAATATTTCAAAGAAGATCGTGGAAGAGGTTGAGAGTAAACTACAGAGGATGATAAAAAAGCAGGAGAGGATTCTTGAGAGTCAGATAGAAACCCTTAAGAAGTATGAAAAAATAGCCCAAGAGAACCAGATAAAGGGGGATCTAATATATGCCAACTACAACATAGTAGATGAGATCCTCAAGGTTCTTAGGCAGGCGAGGGAGAGGATGGATTGGGAGGAGATAAAGAGGATAATTAAAGAGAACAGAGACAACCCCCTTCTTAGTAGGATCCTCTCTATAAGAGAGAAGAGTGGAGAAATTGTACTGAGACTATCTGCAGACTACGGAGAGGGGGTTGTAGAGAGGGATATTACATTGGATATAAGAAAGAACGCCTTTGAGAATGCAGAGGAGTACTACAGTAGATCTAAGAAATTCAGAAGTAAAATGGAGGGTGTTAAGAAGGCTATAGAGATGAGTAAGGAGAAACTTGAGAGACTGAAAAGGGAGGAGGAGATAGAACAGGAGTTGATGAAGGAGGTAGAGAAAAAAACCCTTGTAAAGAAGAAGAGGAAAAAGAGGAAGTGGTACGAGAAGTTCAAATGGACAGTTATAGAGGGCCACTTAATACTCGCTGGGAAGGATGCAACCACAAACGAGCTACTTATAAAGAGATACACCGACAGTAAGGATATAGTATTCCACACACTAATGGAAGGTGCACCATTTACAGTGATCAAGATGGACAGGGATATAGAGGAGTTAGAGGAGGAGAAAAGGGAAAAGTTATTGATGGAGACTGCACGTTTTGCAGTTTCCCATTCCAAAGCCTGGAAGTTGGGGTTAGGTAATACAGACGTCTATTGGGTAAGACCTGAGCAGATCTCAAAGACTGCAGAGAGTGGAGAGTATCTGAAGAAGGGAGCCTTTGTAGTGAGGGGGAAGAGAAACTTCATAAGGAGTGTGCCCTTAGGATTAGGTATAGGTATCTTGGAGTACGATGGGGAGAAGAAGTTAACTACAGCGCCTCCTGAGACTGTGAAAAGTTTTGAGAAGTATGTAATGTTAAAACCTGCTAAAAGGAAAAAGGGGGAACTTATAAAGGAACTTAAGGAGATATTTAAAGATTACGATGTGGATGACGAGGATATTCTTAGAGTCCTTCCTCCAGGGGAGAGTGATATAGTTAGAGAGCATTAAAAGAATAAAGTTTACAGAATTTACTCCTAAATAGATCTCTACAACAATCAATGAAAATAGATATTAATTTTTATAATAATATCCCACTCCCAGGTGAAAACCTTGCTACCAGATTATCTAAGAAAGGAGATACTTGTTATAGGATGTGGAAATGTCCTTTTTGGAGATGATGGATTTGGATACGAGGTAATAAAGAGGTTGGAAAAAATAGATCTTCCAGATAACGTGGAAGTTATAGATGCAGGGACAGGGAGTGCTTACTATATAATGTCCCTGTTAGATGAGGAATCCTCAGTTAAGAAGTTAATAGTTGTCGATACTATAGATTTTGACCTGCCTCCAGGGACTCTAATAAAGTTGGGAGTTGAGGACCTCCCAAGGATAGGGAAGTACAGTTTTGACGCCCACGATGTACCTTTAGCACCCTACCTCATAGATGCCCATAAGAGAGGCATAGAGGTAGTAATAATAGGTTGCCAAGGGAAGGAAATAACATGTCCAGATATAAAGATAGGACTATCCAAGGAGGTAGAAGAATCTGTCGAAAAGGCTGTTGAGATGGTCTTAGAGGAGATTAGAAGGAGATAACTACTTCAAAATATCCCAGGCCTGCTCCCTTGCAACCTCCCTCTTCTCATTTAGATCCTCTAAAAACTCTACCAACTTCTCATAGCACATTTTTTTACACTTACCACAGGTTAGTTCTCCAGATTTACAATTCTCGTATATTTCCATAAGTTCTCTATCATCCTCTACTAGGTGGTATAGATAGAGTTCATACACAATACATCTTTCAGGAATACCTCCGTATTTCTTATGCTCCTCCAAGGTTTCCCTACCTCCAGTTTTACAGGACATTACCTTCTTCCTAAGTTCCTTAGAGGGTTTATCACTTAGAAATATGGCAGTTTCTTCCTTGGAAGAACTCATCTTACCTCCAGTTAATCCTGTCATAAACCTGTGGTATGTGGAGGATGGAGATATAAAGTTGTACTCCTTACATCTCCCAGCGATATCTCTAGTTAATCTTATATGAGGATCCTGATCTATCCCTACAGGTACCAAAACTGGCATTCTCTCCTCCAGTTGAGGATGGAGTATATCTGCAACCTGAACTATTGGAGCAAAGAGATGTCCTATATTTGTCTCTCCAGTGAAACCGTAGATAGCCTTCATCTCACTGAGGTTCACCCTCTTTGCCAACCTTAGAGATAAATCTTTAACTACATTATTCTTAGATTGGAGATAGACGTGGGCATTCTCCAAGTTGAGACCTAGGGCTATATAGTTAGTTATATACTCCTCAACTGCCAACTTCTTAGTCCTCTCAAAATCCATCTCTCGAGCCCAGTAAGCCTCTAGATCTGCTATTGGTATATATATCTCGGCATTATGACTCTGATAATATATAAGTTGATCCACCACCATCTTGTGTCCAAAGTGCATTCTCCCAGAGGGCATCATCCCACTAACTACTGCAAACCTCTTACCCTCTCTCATACACTCCACTATTTTCTCAAAGTCTCGATGGCCAAATATCACTCCCCTTCTCATTAGATAGTGAGGATTCTCCAGTTTATTTAATATGTCTTTGAAGGGTTTTATCCCAAACTTCTCCATAGTCTCTTTATAGTCAATCTCCTCTGAAACTTCCCAAGGTGTTATCAACCTCTCACCATTTTTAGTGATAGGATAAAAACATAATATATATTGTAATTTTCTCATTAATTTAGATTTTATACTCATTTTTCAAAAGTTAAAAAATAAAATATTAATTATTATAAATATCATTCCTATCTTCTTTTTTAAAGAGATGGTATAAACAGAATTTCTTCTCTCCTCCTACAATTTTTAGAGCCTTGTAAGGAAAAGGATGGGATCTGTCTTTAATATATTTTTCTTATTTTTCCTAAATATTTTTTATATCATAATTTTTATTGTAATATTTACTTTAATGAGAGATTAAAAGGGTTAAAAAACTCCCAAAAATTACACCACCCTCTTCCAAAGAGTGCCTTTTGGTGTATCCTCCAATTGGATACCTATCTTTTTTAACTTATCCCTGATCTCATCGGCTAGTGGGAAATTTTTCTCCTTTCTCAATTTATTACGTATATCTATCAATATATCAACTAGGTGTTTAAACTCTTCATCTTCACTCTGAGAACTCCCATAGTACTTGTCGAATATGCCAAATATCTCACCAACTATCTTAAAGAAGTCCCTTGCAAGGAGTAGCGTGCTTCTATTAGGTCTGTTAGATGCTGTCATATACCTGTTAATGCAACTGGAAACTTCAAAGACATATTTAAGAGCCTCTGGAGTGTTGAAGTCGTCATCCATGGCACTGTAGAACTTCATCCAGAGATCAGTTAATGTATTGAGGGTCTCTCTATCCTCCCTCTCAAGTTTATACTTTATCTCAGAATCTCTAAGAACGGCGTCGATGTTCTCCAATGTGTTGTAAAGTCTCTCCAAGGTATTCATGGTATCCTTTAACCCTTCCTCACTGTACTCTAGTGGAGATCTGTAATGTCTCTGAAGTAGGAAAAACCTTACAACCTCAGGATCGTACCTTCTTAGAATCTCTTTAAGGGTTACAAAGTTCCCTAAACTTTTACTCATTTTCTCATCATCTACAGTTACAAAACCTGTATGTATCCAGTACTTAACCCAGGGACTTTTACCTGTATAGGCCTCACTTTGGGCTATCTCGTTTTCATGGTGTGGGAATATAAGATCACTACCTCCTCCATGGATATCAAAACACTCCCCAAGGTACTTAATAGCCATGGCTGAGCACTCTATATGCCATGCAGGTCTTCCCTTTCCCCAGGGGCTGTCCCAAGATGGTTCCCCAGGTTTTGCAAACTTCCACAGTGCAAAATCTGCAGGATCTCTTTTATTGGGATCTTCAACTCTATGTATCTTCTCTTCATCTAACTTTACATTACTTAACTTTCCATAATCCTTAAACTTCTTAACATGGAAGTACACTCCACCTTTAGATACATAGGCGTATCCCTTTTTTATCAATATATCTATAAATTCAATTATATCATCTATATGCTCTGAAACCCTTGGATAGATATCTGCACCTTTAACCTTTAATTTTTCCATATCCTTAAGGAAGGATCTTATATATTTGTTGGTGAGACCCTCTATAGGTACTCCTTCCCTCTTACTACGATCTATGATCTTGTCATCGATATCTGTAAAGTTCATAACAAGCCTTACAATGTAATTTCTATGTTCCAAGTATCTCCTTATGAGATCAAAGGCTACGTAAGTCCTACCATGTCCTAGATGGGCTTCGTCGTAGACTGTGGGACCACAGATGTACATCTTAACTATAGGTTTTTCAAGGGGTATAAATTCCTCCTTTTTCTTTGTTAGTGTGTTGTAGATCTTCATAGGTATCACGTAACTTTTTAGAGTGGTAGCAAATATGGTAAGAAGCCAGCCTCTTTTTTAATGATTAGATTATCTTAACCCTCTATTTAAATGATTCAATAACCTTATTTATTTTTATAATTTTTATACTCAATCACATAACATTATTTAAACTTATAATAATCTTGATTTCCAATAAGATAATAATTAAAATAATAAAAATAATTAAAAAAAAACGATAAGAAACTGTTAAAAAGTGGTAGGTAGTTAGCGAAAATTCTCTCCTCTCCCTCTACTGTCAAGGATCATCTAAGGAGAGGGTGTTTAATTATTGTTATTATCTCCTTGGAGTACCCTGAGAACTGGAAAAACCCTTAAAGGAGGCAGATTTATATCTACAAAAACACTGAGAATTTATTTATAATTTTTGTTATTTTTTTACTTTACTTTATTTTAACCCAGTTTCCATCAAAAATAATAAAAATAATAAAAAAGACTGGAAAAAACCTTAGTTTCCATCAGTAGTGATTAAAAGAACGATGAAAATGATAATTGTTATAATAATAAAAATCATAATGAAAATAATCAGTATAAAATCTATATAAAAACTATTGAATATCTTAAGATCCTTCCGAACCCTTAGGTAAGATAAGGAATCATATTCTGGTATTCACTATATTTAAAAGATATTCAGAAGATAATTCTCCTTCACTCTTCTTTTTAAAATGCTGTATCTGATGATGATAGGAGTTTTCTATTTTTTAAACATTTCTTTTTTTTTATTTATTATTTTTGTAATTATTAATTGTTATTTTTTAAACTATTATCAAAAGTATCTAATTGATCAACTCCCTAATACACCCTATACATTCCTCTATAGATCTCTTAAGTATCTCCTCTCCAAGTTTTCTATCTATTTTAACCCCGTACTTCTCAACAACCTTCGCATCCCTGTCTATCAACTTATTACTCTCCCTAGCCTCCTTCAACCCCACCATACCTATCTCAGGATACTTACTAGGATGATGATCCTCTATTTTATCCTCCCTTCCAATACCAATAACACTTCCAACAGATACCTCTTCAGTTCCTGCATGGATAAACGTTATATTCTTCATTACTATCCTCATGTTAAACTCCCTCTCTAAATCACCTAAGTACCTGGAGATAAGAACATTACCTCCATGGCAATTTACTATCAATATCTTTTTAATACCTAACCTCCTACTCCAGGAGAGTATAAACCTTAAGTAATCTACTACCTCCTCAGGTTTATTGTGTACCCCATGTTTTACATAAGGGTACTCCGTTGAGGGCAATACTACCCCTAAGAATTTTGCACCTGTTATTATAGAAACTTTCAGTGCTATATAGGATGCTATCTTTGCATCTGTATCTATGGGAAGTACAGAGCCGTGATTCTCTAAGAATGAACCTAAGGCGATAACTCCTATCTCATGAACTCTCTTATCTATTATATTTCCTGCCTCCCATCTCAGTTCCAATCTATCCCTCATCTTCAGTGATTATCAGTGCATCCCCTACATATCCCCCTTTACCCTCCTCCTTTACAAAGAGTGGATTTATATCTATCTCCCATATCTCTGGATACAACTCCATAATTAAACCGAGTTTTACCATGGTATCTACTACAAAATCTATATCCCTCCTTGGACGTCCCCTTATCCCCTCTAACACCTTGTAGGATTTTAACTCCTTTAGAGTATCCAAGGCGTACTCCCTTGTAATGGGATGGATTGCAAAGGAGACGTCCTTCATCACCTCCACAAACACCCCTCCCAACCCCACCATGATCACTGGACCGAACACCCTATCTCTCTTTCCCCCTAGGATAAGTTCCATCCCCTCGATGTACTCCTCTATAAGCACTCCGTCTATTTTACCTTTAATTCCTCTCTCCCTTAGATAATCCTCTCCTCTTTCCATAATCCTGTGGAAAGTCTCTCTAACATCCTCTGGTTTTACCACAACACAGTTGATATCAGATTTATGAGGTATATACTTCGAGCATATCTTCATCACAACGTCTCCCAAAATACTACCGTAATACTTAGCCTCCTCTGGAGTTTTTGCTAAATACCCTCTAGGTACCTTTATACCATGGAGTTTTAAGAATCTCTTTGAGTTGTACTCGTTAGGATTACTTAGGAGTTCCCTTATAGTATCTAAATTCTCCTCCTTAACCTTCATCAGTTGGGATCTTATATCCTCCAAGTACTCACAGTCATCCTCCTGTACCTTCATAACACTGTACTTATAGGAACGGGAGAGTACCTCTACACCATTCTCCGGTGATATATAGGCAGGGACTCCATTTTTCCTTAAATAACTCTTTGAGCCCTTTATGGATACACCTCCAACGAAGGAGGCTACTATCGCCTTGGACAACCCCCTCCTCTCTATCTCTCTCTTTATATCTACCACAACCTCTGCAACCTCTAAGGGTTTCGTCATCTCCTGAGGTGTAAGTATTACAAGTATGCCGTCTATATTTTTATCCTCTATAAGAGTTTCTAAGGCATGTCTGTACCTATCAGTATCTGCGTCCCCTATGAGATCCTGTGGGTTAGATACAGAGGATGTAGGTGGAAGATGTCTTCTCAACTTCTCCACTGTGGAGGGTTCAAAATCAGGAAGTGTTAAACCATACCTCCTACAACTGTCTGCAGCCATTACACCAAAGCCCCCTGCATTAGTAATAATTCCCAATCTATTCCCCCTCATAAGAGGCTGTGTAGAGAATAGGTGCATCAGATCTACCAACTCCTCGAAGGTTTCCACCGTAAGAACCTTCCCCTTTTTAAATACTGCATTGTATATCTCTATATCCCCCGCCAAACTTCCAGTATGGGAGGAGATAGCCCTGGCTCCCTCTTCAGATCTACCTCCTTTAAGTGCTATTATCGGTTTAACCTTTGCCAACCTCCTTGCACTGTCTATAAATCTTTTATCCTTAATACTCTCTATATAGAGCACAACTACCTTGGTGGTGTTGTCCTGTATAAGGTACTCTAATATATCACTCTCCCGTACATCTACCTTATTTCCTAAACTTACTATCTTGGAAAACCCTAGATTTAAGAGAGGAGCGATATCTAACACAGCAGTTATCAGCGCCCCACTCTGGGATATAAATGTAATGTTGCCCTCTGCAAAATACCCCTTACTGAAGGATGCATTTAACCTGTTGTACATGTTAATTATACCGAGGCAGTTGGGACCGATTATCCTTATATTATACTTTTTACCTATCTTTCTTATCTCCTCCTCCAGATGGTAATTACCTACCTCTGAAAAACCTGCTGAGATAACAACTGCCCCCTTTACACCTTTCTCCCCACACTCCTCCAACACCTTAGGCACGTACTCTGCAGGTACAACTATAACTGCCAGATCTATACTCTCCTCTGGAACATCCAATACTGATTTATAGCATTTGAAACCTAATACTTCACTGTACTTTGGATTTACAGGATACACTCTGTTATTGGGATTGTACTCTACGAAAACTTTTAAATTCTTCATTATTGAATAACCTACCTTTCCCTTAGTGTTGGAGGCACCAATTACTGCAACAGATCTTGGATTGAAAATAGCTTCTAACATAATATATCCCTATATATTACACTTTATCCACACTAATAAATGCTATCACAGAGATTTTAACCTCGTTTCTTAGGGATTCGAAAGTATCTAAATAAGAGTGAATAATTAAAGGGTTTTTATTAACTTATTATACTATATTTTACCAAGTATAAAAGGATTTTACAGTGATACAGTTAAAAATTAAGTATAAAAAATATTTTTTTCTCATTTTATGTTTAAATCCATTAACTGCTAGGAAAGTCCATTTTTTCTTTACCAGTGTTTATATGTGCCTAAGGAGTATAATCTGTTATTAGACATTAATTAATAATAAAAATTTCTAATAAAAAAAGAATTGATAGAAATCTCGCTCATTTCCAGTATTCAGTGTTAAATCAGAAGACAAATAAATAGATCTTATTTTTTTAAACTTTTTTAAACTATTTATTCTTTTTTATTTTTAATTATTAATTTAAAAATCTGTTTATAATCACTACTTCAAGAAATAGATATTTAAAAATATTATTATCGCCCTAGCCTATTATATATTAAAGATATTTATACCATATCCCCCTACTAAACTATAAAAATATCCCAAAATTCAATGGAGGTACAATATGAAAGAGGTATTAGAAAAGATCCATAAATTTTTTAAAAAATATGAACATCTAAAGTTAATCCTTATTCTGCTACTTATAGGATTAATGAGTTTCCAACTGAGGGCCCAGCCTGCAGATATGGGATTCACTGACAATGAAGCATTAAAGAAGATGTTCGCCGATGAAAATGGGAGGATGTACCTTGTTGCATTGGATCCCTACTACTACCTGAGACTCACTGAAAACTACTACAACCACGGTCACCTTGGAGAGACCTTGAAATATATAGATGGAAAGTGGGTACCTTACGACACCTGTCAATATGCTCCCCCTGGTCACCCCATAACTAGACCTGTACCAGCAATAACCTATGCAACGATTGCAGTGTATGAGATATGGCACTCCTTAGATCCGACAGTAACCCTAATGAATGCAGCCTTCTGGGTACCACCTCTTCTAAGTATCCTCTTGGGAATACCTATATTCTTCATAGTTAGAAGGGTTACCAGGAGTAATATCGGTGGAATCGTAGGGGCACTGCTCATAGTCTCTACACCTGCACTACTTTATAAGACCTCTGCAGGTTTTGCAGATACCCCTATATTTGAAATACTGCCTATACTCTTCATAGTATGGTTTATTATGGAGGCACTTCACAACCAGAGGAACTTTAAGTTATCCCTTATATACACTATCTTGGCAACACTTACAATGGCACTGGCACCAAGGATGTGGACTGGTTGGTGGTACGGATATAACGTAGTAGCAGTGTTTCTAATACTCTATACAATATACACTCTCCTCGTAAGTAGATACAAAGATAAAATACCTCTTCCTCTGGTAGTGGATGATGTAAAGAGACTTCTACCTATAGTAGGTATCTTCATCCTTGGAGGGGCCCTCTTAATATCTCTACTCTATGGTGTAAATGTTTTCATAAATGGAGTTCTCTCACCATTTGAATTTATTAAAATAAAGGAGACTACTAAAGCTACAGGTTGGCCTAACGTATTTACTACAGTATCTGAACTTCAGACACCAACACTTAAAGAAATTATAGATGGGGCATTGGGAGATCCTCTGCTATTTGTATTAGGTGTTTTAGGGATATTGACCTCCTTTATCTCGATGAGGTATGAAAAGGAAGGTATTAAAATAGATCTCAAATACGCCCTCCTCCTTACACTATGGCTTATTGCAACATTCTACGCTGCTACAAAAGGAATAAGGTTTATCGGTTTAATGGTACCTCCACTATGTATAGGTGTAGGTATATTAATTGGGCAGTTGGTGAATGTTATAAAGAGGAGAGATGACGAATTAACAAAGTGGATAATATACCCAACAGTTGGGATACTCTTCCTCATTGCCCTATATAAGACACTTCCAAAGATACCGAAGATCATACTACCTACAACTTACGTTCCTATTGCCGCCTATGGACTTCTCCTCGTTCTAGTAATACTTAGTATATATAAGATTATAGATATAGTGGTTTCCTACAACAACAGAATGAAAAAGGTTGCTACTTTACTACTGGCACTGTCCCTAGTCTTACCTCCTTTGGCCAGTGCTGTCCCCTTCTATACTGCACCAACATTTAACAACGGGTGGAAGGAAGGTTTAGACTGGATAAAAGAGGAAACGCCAAATAACACTGTGATCACCTGTTGGTGGGATAACGGTCATATATACACCTGGGCTACTAGAAAGATGGTAACCTTCGATGGAGGATCCCAAAACTCCCCAAGGGCCTACTGGGTAGGTAGAGCCTTTGCTACATCTAATGAAAACCTATCAGTAGGTATAATTAGGATGCTTGCTACAAGTGGAGATAAGGCCTTTGAAAGAGGAGGTATCTTGATGAACTACACCAATAACAGCGTGTCTATGACAGTTAAAATACTCAACGAGATACTTCCTCTAAGTAGAAGTGAGGCGTATAAAATACTTACTGAGAAGTACCACCTAAGTGATGAAGATGCTGAAATACTCCTAAATTACACCCATCCAGAACAACCTAATCCAGATTATCTCATCACCTACAACAGAATGACTGATATAGCCTCTGTCTGGAGTATGTTTGGCTTCTGGAATTTCGATCTACCTCCAGAAACTCCTAACTATAAAAGAGAGAAAGGGTTTTATATGCGACTACCTGGAGGAGATGGATCTTTTATTAACAACTCCTTAATAGTTAAAGTACCTATTCAAAACAGGGAAAACTACATGATTTTAAATCTCATTGTAATAAAGAACAATACACTCTACAGTTATGATATAGCCTACGATGTGAATAGAAATGCTATAGTAGGTGAAAATATAACAGGATTCCACAAGGTTGTTGTAAAATATGGAGATAAGTTATACGAGAAGGTATTTAATGAGAAGGGTACTTACAGTTTAATTGTTAGATTGGAACCTTTAGATAACCAAACATACCTGGCATACGCATGGATATCAACGAGGAACTTAGAGGATAGTATATATACAAAACTTCACTTCTTAGACGGTGCTGGGTTGAAACATATTAGACTGGTTAAGGCTACATGGGATCCTACGCATCCAGGGATACAGCCAGGATTTAAGATATACAGAGTAGATTATGGAGAAGAGTATTTAAATTAATTTTTTCTTCTTTTTTATTATAATTTTAATTAAATTAATAAAAATAAATTATTAAAAATAAAAAAGATGAAGAATGTTTTATAGAGAAATGAATATGGTAGTTAGTCATTTATTAGAATGTCCTATAAATAAAGGTAGATCCCAGTTGTTATTGGTTCTATTTGGACAGTGATCTATCTTCATATAATTGTTAACTACTGTATTATTTTTTAATATTTTTATCCTAATGTTTTTATAATAAGCAATTTTAATATAGTAAAGTCTTGAAAATTTTATAAAATTATCAACGAGTGATACCATGGCAAGAAGAGATGAAGATAGGGGGTTGGCCACAAGTGCAGGATTGATTAGGTACATGGATACAGACATTTCAAAGATAAAGATATCTCCTGAAAAGGTATTGGGAATTACAGTCTCTATAATTATCTTAGAGGTTATTCTAAACTACGGTATTTTTATTTAAAAAATAGACGGTGATAAAATAATGAGATTTGGAGAGTACGGGGGACAGTACGTTCCAGAGGTACTTAAACCCCCTCTAAAAGAACTGGAAAAGGCTTACAAGAAGTACAAAGACGACCCTGAATTCAAGGCAGAACTAGACTACTACTTAAAGAACTACGCCGGTAGGGAGACACCTCTCTACTTCGCCAAAAACCTTACAGAGAAGATAGGAGGGGCTAAGATATATCTAAAGAGGGAGGATCTACTCCTTGGAGGTGCCCATAAGATAAACAACAGTATAGGGCAGGCTCTTCTGGCAAAGAAGATGGGGAAAACACGATTGATAGCAGAGACTGGTGCAGGGGAGCATGGATTATCTACCGCCATGGCTGGGGCCCTCTTCAAGATGAAAACTAGGATATACATGGGAAGTATAGATATAGAGAGGCAGAAGTTAAACGTATATAAGATGAAACTCCATGGGGCAGAGGTGTATCCAGTAGAATCTGGTTCAAAAACATTAAAAGACGCCATTAACGAGGCTTTAAGGGACTGGGTGGAGACCTTCGAATATACCCACTATCTAATAGGTTCCGTTGTAGGGCCCCATCCATACCCTACAATGGTTAGGGACTTTCAATCTGTCATAGGGAGGGAGGCTAAGAGGCAGATATTGGAGATAGAGGGAAGACTACCTGACTGTATCGTCGCCTGTGTTGGAGGAGGGAGTAATGCCATAGGTATCTTTCATGAGTTTATAGACGATAAGGAGGTTAGACTCATTGGAGTGGAGGCTGCTGGAGAGGGGCTAGATACAGATAAACATGCCGCCACCTTACTTAAGGGTAAGAAAGGTATACTTCATGGTATGTGCTCCTACTTCCTTCAGAATGAGGATGGACAGATAAAAACCACTCACAGTATCTCTGCAGGGCTGGACTATCCTGGGGTGGGACCTGAACATGCCTATCTCAAGGATATAGGTAGGGTGGAGTACGTAGGAATAACAGACGAGGAAGCTCTAAATGCTTTCTTGGAACTCTCTAGAACTGAGGGCATAATTCCAGCCCTTGAGTCTTCTCACGCCCTCGCCCATGCAATGAAGATAGCGAAGGATATGGATAAGGATGAGATCATTATAGTAAATCTCTCAGGTAGGGGAGACAAGGATCTACATACTGTAATGAGTCATTTAGAATTTAAATAAGGGAGTGATTACATGGAGAAGAAGTTAGTTAGTTTTATAGTTGCAGGGGATCCAAAGGTAGAGGCAACACTGAGGTTTATGAAGGCTCTAAGTAAGTACTCAGATATAATAGAGTTGGGTATACCGTTCAGTGATCCCATGGCAGATGGGGAGACTATTCAGAGGGCAAATGTTAGGGCGTTAAAGGGTGGGATGAAGGTTTCCAAGGTTTTTGACATTATAAAAGAGTTTAGGAAGTATTCTAGTATTCCTGTAGTTGTGATGACATACTATAACCCTGTATTTAACATGGGAGTGGAGAACTTTATAAGGAGGTTGAAGGAGGCTGGAGGTGATGGATTAATAGTGGTGGATCTACCTGTAGAGGAGGCAGAGAATTATCTCTCCATTTGTAAGAAGTACAATATTGGTACAGTGTTCCTTGCTGCTCCTAATACCTCTGAGGAGAGGTTGAGAGAGATAGATAGGGCATGTACTATGTTCCTCTACTTAGTCTCACTCTACGGTACTACAGGGGTTAGGGAAGATATCTCCACCTTGGCTCTAGACTTTTTAAAGAGGGCTAAGAAGATATGTAAAAATCCTATCTATGTTGGATTTGGAGTATCAAAGAAGGAGCATGCTAAGAGATTTATTGAGGCTGGAGCAGATGGGGTTGTTGTAGGGAGTGCCTATGTGAAGATAATCGAGAAGTACGGTGATTCCGAGGAAACTGTAAAAAAACTTGAGGAGAAGTGTAAGGAGTTGAAAGAGGGGGTTTTAGAGGGAAGTAAGGGATAAAATAAAGTAAGATTAGAAGTTAGCATTTACCTTTAGTTCTTATTAAGTAATAATTAAAATTATCTCTTAACATTTTGAGTACGGAAATAAAAAGAGGTTGATTCCTTTTATAACCGATAGAGGTAGACGTTCAGGGATCCTGGAAATTTTTAGTTTCGGGATTATTTTATTTAATGATAAAAATAATATAATATGATTTAAAACCTAACAAAAAAAAGAAAAAAGATAAGATTCTTAAGAAGACATGATTAATAGATATCTTCTTGTTTCTTAAATACCCAGTATAAACTAGAGATAAGAGTCATATTTTACTTTTTATATTTTTTTGTTTAGTTACTAATTATTAGTTTTAGAATTTTTATTTTATTTTAATTTTTATTATAATTGTTATTTTTATTACTGTTGTTTAGTATAAAAAAGGGTAAAAAATTTTCTTCTTCATAATAGTTAGCACAAACCAGCGGATAGAGGTGAGATCTGCCTTTTTAACTAGTATTAACTTTATGTCAAAATTATTAGCAATTTAAAGATTTTTATTTTTTACATTAACATTATTAACCTTAGTTCCCACCAAGTAGTGATTAAAAGAACGATGAAAATGATAATCATTATAATAAAAATCATGATTAAAATAATCAGTATAAAATCTATATTAAAATCATTAAATATCCTAAGATCTTTCCGGAACCCTTAGATAAGATAGAAAATCCTATTCTGGTATTCACTATACTAGAAAGTTTACAGAGGACATTCTCCTTCAAACTTCTTTTTAAAATTTTTGCACCTGGGATAACAGAAGTTTTTATTTTAAAACTTTTTCTTATTTTTTTTATTTTTATTATTTTTATAATTATTCTTATTATTTTTTAAACTATTCTTTTGATGGGAACGAGAGTATTATTAATAATTTTTATTATTTTTATTTTATTCAGATTTTTATAGTTGCTGTTTTAGTGTAGGGATAGTTTGTCATACTTTATTTATCGCTATTTTTAAAGAATTTTTAATAGAAGCTAAGGTTCGATGGACATACATTAATATAAATAGTTTTATTATATTATTTAATACCCCAATTATTTATAATATATCCTAAAATCTTAATTGGAGATAGATATGAAACTCTACAGAAAAAAGTTTGATTATGTTGATCCTATAAAGTTATACAGTGTATTAAGGGAGAAAGGAGAGTATTCATTTATATTAGAATCAAGAGATAAGCATCCGTCGAAGGCGAGATATACTTACATCTCTGCGAATCCTGAGTTCGTTGTAAAGATTAAGAGGGATACAAAGATAGACAATACCAAGATATCCAAGGAGAGTAATCCCTTCAAAGGTCTAAAGGAAGTATATTTCAACGAAATAGGAGATGAAACACCCTCCAATATCGATGCGAATGAGAGGTTTATAGGAGGTTTCTTAGGGTATATAGCCTACGATGCTGTACATAACTACATAGGAGGAGACATTGAGGAGGCGTCAGTTTTTGGATACTACAGGAGTCTCTATGTATATGATCATATACTAAATAGATACTACTACCTTACCCTAAATAATTCAGAGGAGGAGATGAGAAAGGCTGAGAGAATAGTTGAGAGGGCAAAAAAAAGGGAGATTCCAGATGAATCAGGTAGTTCAGAGATAGTAAGTTGTGATGCAGGGAGGGAGGAATATATAGAGATGGTGAAGAGGGCTAAGGAGTACATATACGATGGAGATGCCTTTCAGATAGTTATATCCAGGGAGTACAACCTAAGGAGTGATCTATCTCCCTTTAAGATATATAGGAATCTCAGGGAGATAAGTCCAAGTCCCTATATGTTTTTCTTGGAGTTTGAGAAGAAGGTTTTAGGGGCATCTCCAGAGACTATGGCATCTGTGGAGAAAAATATACTAAAGATAAACCCTATTGCAGGAACTATAAACGTTGGGAGAACTGAGGAGGAGACAAAAAGGTTGGCGGAGAAACTCCTTCAGGATGAGAAGGAGAGGGCTGAACATATGATGCTGGTAGATCTGGCAAGGAACGACGTCAGGAAGGTTTCAAAACCTGGATCTGTTAAATTGAAGAGGTTCTTTGAGGTGGTTAGATACAGTCATGTGCAACATATAGAGAGTGAAGTTGTTGGAGAGTTAAGAGAAGATGTTACAATGTTCGATGCGGTGGAGGCATCTTTTCCAGCAGGTACTTTAACTGGGGCTCCTAAGTACAGGGCTATGGAGATAATAGATACCTTGGAGAGATCTAGGAGAAGGGTGTATGGGGGGGCTGTAGGATACTTCTCACTAAACAACTACGGGGACACTGCAATTGCAATAAGGATGGCTGAGGTAGAGAGGGATAATCTCATAAGGGTGAGGGCTGGAGCGGGAATAGTGGCGGACTCTATACCAGAGAATGAATACATCGAAACTGAGAGGAAAATGGCAGCAATTATGAGTGCCCTGAATGTTAATAGATAACGGTGAAACTATGATACTTATCATAGATAACAGAGATTCCTTTGTATGGAATTTGGCGGAGTACGCCTCTATCTACGACAGTGTAGAGGTGGTGCCAAATACTATAACCGTAGAGGAGGTTAGGGAGATAGATCCCTCAGGTATAATTATATCTCCAGGTCCTGGAAGTCCAGAGAAAAGGAGGGACGTTGAGAACTGCCCAGATATTGTAAGGAGTGTAGATGTACCTATATTAGGTGTCTGCTTAGGACATCAGATCATCGCCTATACCTTTGGGGGAAAGGTGGGGAAAGTACATCCTGTCCATGGAAAGGCGTCTCTAATAAAACATGATGGAAAAAGTATATTCAAAGGTGTAAAAAATCCCTTTATGGGAGGTAGGTACCATTCCCTGGCAGTGCTCGAGGTGCCCAAGGACTTTGAGATCAGTGCTACTACTGTAGGTGAGGAGAGAATAGTGATGGGAATAAGGCACAGATATAAACCTATTGAAGGGGTGCAGTTTCACCCTGAGAGTGTCCTTACAGAGTGGGAGAGTAAGGAGGGTTTGAAGATAATTAAGAACTTTGTGGATATTGCTAAGGAGTGGAGGGAGAGGAGATAAATAAAATTAAGTAATTAAAAAAGATTTTGAAAACAAAAACTTCTATAACAGATATATAAAATTTTAAAAGTATAAACAGATATACCTCGATATATCTACTTCTGAATGTTAAAGGAAGGATGATCCTCTGGAATATCGTTTCATTTTCACTGATTATTTTATATTAACCCTAGTTCCTATCAAGATTGTGATTAAAAAATAATAAAAATGATTATCATAAAAAAAATAATAAAAATCTTAAGAGGAATAATAATAAAATTAATAAAATTCTGATAGATGTAAAAAATAAAATAACCCTTTCTTCCTATATGGGATACTGGATAAACAAGTAAGATTTCTTTTTAATTTTTTAGATATTATTATTTTATTTTTATAACCTTAGTTCCCATCAAAGTGATAATTAAAAGAATAATAAAAAGATAATTATTATATTTAAAAATCATAATGAAAATAATTAATATAAAAACCATATAAATATCCTTAGGATCTTTCTGAACACTTAGGTAAGATAGGAGATCTTATTCTGGTATCCACTATATTAAAAGGTATTTAGAGGATCATTCCCCTCCAATCTTCTTTTTAAAATGTTATATCTGAGATATTTTTCTTTATTATTTTTATAATTATTTTTATTATTCTTAAAACTACCCTTTTGATAGGAAGTAGGGTTTTTATTAATAAATAATTATTATTTTTATTTTCTTTTAATTACAAGTGATGGGGACTAAGGTTTTAATAATAAGAATATAATTTTTTTTTAAGAAATAATATAAAAATCAAAGAATGATAAAAATGATTCTTATTTTTAAGAGTTAAATCATATCCTATATAAATTAACAGGTGAATAAAAATGGAAGATAATAAAATAGAATCTCCTGAAAATAATAAAAAAATGGAAGATGGAAAAAAGACGGAGTATAAGAGAAAGAGGTACTCCTTTGAGGATCTTATAGCCTTGGCGGAGGAGATAAAAGATAAAGATCTAAGGGAAAAGGTTATAGAATTTCTAAAGAACCCCCTTCCAACACATAAAGATATTGAAAATACTAACATTCCCATTGAGGATTCACCTGCCAGTATTAGATGGCATCATAAGTATAAGGGGGGTTTAGTTGAACATACCATAGCTACAACGAAGATAGCGTTGAAGATAGCAGAGGCTCTTGAGGAGGTTTATGGTTTAAACATTAACAAAGATGTGCTGATAGCAGGGGGGCTACTTCATGACATTATGAAGCCCTTTAACTATATAGAGGATAGTGAAGGTGAAGGGTACGATCATATCCCAAAGTTTCATTTAGAGCATCTTACATTAGCAGTTGCAGAACTCTACAAGAGGGATTTTCCGATAGAGGTTATAAAGGTGGTAGCCTCCCACCATGGGGAGTATGGCTCTATGAAACCAGATTCCATTGAGGGGTGGATACTTCACTATGCAGATACTATAGATGCATCTTTAAATGATATCGCCATCAGGATATGTCAGGCGAGGGCTAGGGATATAGGGGTAGATGAGGGTGAGATATACAACCTATTTACACCTTTAAAGATATACGAGATGAGGGTTAAAGAAGGTAAAGATAGATTAAAAGAGAAATTAAATGAGATATTCAATGTAGAGGGTGAAAAAGAGGAGGAAAATAGTTCCGAATAATTATTAAATAATCATTATTATTTATTTTTTAATTTAACCTTAAATTTTTGCTC
This sequence comes from Methanofervidicoccus sp. A16, assembly GCF_003351865.1. NCBI lineage: Archaea > Methanobacteriati > Methanobacteriota > Methanococci > Methanococcales > Methanofervidicoccus > Methanofervidicoccus sp. A16. The sequence goes on from NZ_CP022242.1 coordinate 745,952, forward strand.
TTTTTATAAATATTATTTTTCTTATTTATTTGATCTAACTACCAAGAAAGGAGTCATCACTTCTATTAATATTATCTTCTAAGATCTCTTCCTCCTCAACTATTTTTCCATCCTTCGTTCTCGGTGCAATATCCTTAACTATGGCTCTTATATCTTCACCTTCCTCTGCAATAATCTTTACGTCTATACCTCCATGAACATCCCTGTCAAAATTTACAACTCCGCAGTAGGCAGCCTGTTTATTCAATACGAACCTTGTAGAATTCCCTGAAATACCTTTCTCTAAAACCATTCTCGCAGCATCTAATATAGCCTGTCTTCTAATAAGTTCTTTAAGTTTCTTTAAACTCTTAGCCTCTGCAGTTAGTATGTTATTTTCATCGATGAGGATCTCAGCATCCCTGAATATATTTCGAACGGCCTTAATAACCTTCTCCCTATCCTCTGTTGGTTTAATTCTGGTTTTAATCTTTATAATCATTTACATCCCTCCTAGGAGTGTCTCTCTTATTATCTCTACAGCCCTCTCGAGATACTCGTACTTAGTGGCGTAGGAGAGTCTAATATAATATTTACTACCCTCTCCAAAGGCCACTCCAGGGACTGCTAATACTCCTCTCTCCATCAACCTTTTAACAATCTCCTTTCCAGTTCCGTACTCCTCGGTGTTGGGAAATACATAGAAGGCTCCCTCGGGAGGATATAACTTAAATACATCCCTTAACCCCTTAACCATCAGATCCCTTCTCCCCCTGAATTCTTTAACCATCTCATATACACAACTCTGGTCCCCCCTCAATGCAGCAAGTGCTCCGTACTGGGCAAAGGATGTTGCACATGCAAAGGAGTACTGGTGTATCTTCGTCATGTGATCTATAATCCTAAAATCACTGTTTAAATTTTCACTTACATAGAGATAGCCTATCCTCCACCCTGTCATAGCGTAGGTTTTAGAGAAACTGTTGACAACTATACAGTTGTCGGTGTATCTTATAGGAGAGTAGTGTTTTCTATCGTAGATGATCTTGTCATATACCTCATCTGAGATAATTATTAGGTTGTAGTCCTCTGCAATATCGGAGATTCCCTTTACTTCCTCCTTACTCATTACCTTTCCAGTGGGATTTCCAGGAGTATTTACAACGATACATTTGGTTTTATCAGTTATGCTCTCCTTTACCTTTTCGATATCGAGGGAGAAATCCTCCTCAAGTTTTACAGGCACAGGTCTACCTTCACATAACTGGATGAGGTTCCTGTAGGATAGAAAGGCTGGATCTGTGATTATTACTTCGTCTCCTCTATCCACAAGAGACATAAAGGATAACATCAAACCTTCTGAGGCTCCACAGGTGATTATTATATTTTCTGGGGATATATCTAAGTTGTAGTCCATCTTTAACCTGTTGCTTATCTCTTTCCTAAGTTCGTATATTCCATTGTTGGGGGTGTAGTGGGTTTTTCCTTCGTCAAGGGCTCTTTTTGCAGCCTCTACTATATGTTTAGGTGTGGTAAAATCTGGTTCTCCAATGCCTAAGTTTATAGTATCTTTGGAAGAGGTGCTAAATATCTTTCTTATATCAGAGGAAGTTATAGCGAAACATCTCTTAGAGATCAAGGTTATCACCTATTTTAACCAGCAGAGTAATGATAATAAAATTAATAAATAGTAAAAATAGTATTTATAACCCTAGTCCTCATTAAGTGGTTATTAATAAAGAAATGATAAGAGTAATATTATCTTTTTCCTTTAATGTTTAGTAATTAGGAAAGAAAAAAATTATTTGAGGATGAAATAGGAGTTTTTTATTTTAAATATTTTTTATTTTTTATTGTTTGATTATTTTATTAAAAATTTTAAAATGGATATTATGTTCTAATAATATTTATTCTCTCTCCCCTCAAATCAAACTACAACTATAAAGAGTTCAGCAAACTTATAAGAGATAGATATCTATCCTCTACTCTCTCAAGAGTGGTTAAATCGTACCTGTGAGTTTTCAACACGAGTATATTTTTATTATCTTTATATTTATCTACCATATAATCTGGTACCACAGGAATACCATTCTTAGATATAGGCATACCTAGATCTAACACTACCTTCTTTACAAAATCAGATACAGGATTTACCTCCACATCCCTGTTAAACTTGAGAGATTTAATATATTTCTTCCTCTCCTCTATATCTAAAAGATACTTCTCTATCTTTTCAGGAGAACCAATATTTAACTTACTCAATCCCTTTACACTTTCAATTAGATCGTCAAAGGTCGCAGAGGAGATCTCAAAGATAGGAAAAGGGTTCAACTTCTTAACTCTATCCCTATATCCCTTAGAGATAATAAGCAATGAATACCTACCCTTCAATTTAGTGTTGTAGGGATCTACCACTGAATAATCCTCTATCCCTATATTTTTAGCAACATCCCTATACATCTTTGTGACTCCCACCTTCAACCTCATAGGAACCACGATTATCTCTTAACTTCGGTTTCAACCCTAACTCCTTTATCATTCTAACCACTTCCCTGAGATTTCCAGTCTTAGGATTGCCCACACCCTTTACATCTAATGGATAGTTTTCAGGTATCACAGTTGCTATATTACTTGCCCCTGCCAATAGTGCAAACTTCACAAGTTCAGGTCCTATGGTAGGAGTTGGAGAGGTTATCCTGATGTGAGGAAACATCAACCTCGTTATCGCAATAGTCTTCCCCTGCTCCAAGGCAGAACACCTTGGATGATTCTCCATAGGAGTACCTGGATAGGGATTGAAACCCATAATAGGTATTTCATCTACATCTAACTCCTTTAAAAATAGTAAATGCTCCACCCTATCCCTATAACTCTCACCTATCCCTATCAACAATCCAGAGGATAACTCTATATTATACCTTTTAACAAGTTTGCAGATCTCCATCCTTCTATCTAAACTCTCCCCAGGTTTCAACCTTTCAAAGAGTTCTCTGTTGATAGTCTCCAAATTACAACATATGGTATCTATTCCATATTTTTTCAACTTCCTAATACTCTCCTCAGTTAGATCCCCTCCAGCATTAACTAAAACCTTCAAGTTGGTATTCTCCTTAACTATCCTTAGAGCCCTGATAACCTCTTTTCCTTCATATCCATGTCCAGAGGAGCAACTTACCCGGCATATTCCACTTTTCTCTATGGCAATAGCACATCTCTTTATATCCTCGTCTGACAATCTAAAGGGTTCATAATAACCTACCTTAGAGGTACCTGCTGCGAAACCACAGTAGAAACACTTTGGAGATATTTCACAAATATTTGTTATATGTATTGTGGAGGTTATCTCGATCTCCTTTATAAAGTAGTCTCTTACCTGGGAGGCTAAGTAAAAGAGTTTTATATAGTCCTCCAACTTGGAAATTTTAAATAGATTTAAAGCATCCTCCTTAGATATTAAACCATCTTTAACTGTAATTTCTCCATCTTTTAACTTTTGAAAATTCTTTTTTATTTTAGAGAAATCCATTAAATCACCATCATAATGATATTAATTATTTTTAATTAAGGTTTTAATATTTTTATTATTATTAATTTTTCTATTAAATGATAATGATTGGTGTTATAAAAATAAAAATAATTAATCCCTCTCTAATATCTGAACACCTGAACCTACCTTAGTGTGATATACAGGACATCCCCATACCTCATTAAGTATCTCCTTTATCTTAGACACCTCGCCCTCCTTAGGTACAATTATCACCCCAGGCCCAGATCCACTTATAGTTATACCATAAACTAGATCCCTTACCTCCTCCTTCACCTCTGAATATCCAGGTATTAACTGAGATCTATAAGGTTCAACAATCTTATCCCCCATCATACACCTTCCAAAGAGTTCCACATCATCCTTAAAGAGACTGTAGATCATCCCACAGGCTTTCCCTACGTTATTCACCATAGATCTGAGAGGTACGCTATCTGGAAGTATCTCCCTCGCCTTCTTTGTAGACACCTCTATATCTGGGAGGGCTACCACTACCTCAAAATCCACAGGTATGTGTAAAACTTCTAAGGGATCGTAGTTGATCACCATTGTAAAACCGCCGTATATTGCAGGTGCAACGTTATCCGCATGGGGGAACCCTGCAGAGATAGACTCACCTAAGGATGCATATTTAACAAGTTCCAGTTTAGAGAGGTTCAAGTTGAACAGTTCATTCATGGCAAAGGCAACCCCCGCAGAGGAGGCTGCACTACTCCCTAAACCACTACCAGGTCTGATTCCCTTCTCGATCTCTATCTTTACTCCTTCCTCGATGTTGAAATCCTTTATCATCTCCCTTGCAACAACACCAGCAGTGTTTCTATCAACATCTGTAGGTATCTTCTCTGCCCCTTTTCCCTTTAGAGATATACTTATGCCTTCTTTAGATCTTGAGAGGGTTATTGTGTCGTATGGTTCAGAGAGTGCAAGTCCAAAGATGTCGTAACCAGGTCCTAAGTTTGCAGAGGTTGCAGGTGAGGTTACCTTTATTCTCTCCATAGTTTCACCTTGATAATATTATAAAAGTTCCCATAATAAAAAATAATTATGATAAAAATTATAAAAAATAAAAGAATAAAAAACTAAAAAAAGGTATTAAAAAATTCTACGTTTCTCCAGTATCTAATGTAGTCTAGAAAAAATGAGAGTTTATTTTACTTTTTTGCTGTATTAGATTTATTTAAAATATTTTTATTATTTACATTATAAAACATCACTCCCTATGGAGATGGATCAAAAACACCCCACCGATAACATCTCCCTTTTTAACCTGTCCATCTTTAAAGGCGATAAATACTCCATGCTTACCCTTCCTTTCAGAGTCAAAAGGTGAGGATATCTCTTCCCCTATGGATACAGTTACTCCAATGGGATGTTTCTCATAACCGTCGATAATGGTAACAGTGCAGGAAGGTATATCTATAGGTTCTATCTTTACAGTTTTTACCTCTCCACTTTTAAAATTTACATCCTCATCTGCTATAATAGGTATCCTCTTACCACTTATCTCCAATTCGATCCTACCCTTCTTCTTTTTTATAGATTCTTCGATATCATGAATAATACCACTAACTTTGAACATACTTAACCCTCCTCCCTGGCACTTATTCTCGTTTTAATCAGTTTCAGTCTGAAGAAGTTCTCCCTCTCCATCTCGTCCAGTCTCATTGCTATATACTTCTTCATCTCCTCCAACTTAGGGATTATCACGTACTCTAAGGCATTAACTCTCCTCTTTGTAGTAATTATCTCCTCTGCAAGTAGTTTTATAGAGGTTTCTATCTCCGCCAGTTCCACTATAAGTTCCAAAGATTCCTCAAATGCCCTTGCAGCATCATCTACCTTGGAGGATACACCGTAAGGCCCATAACCTCTCGAAGATATATCCCTCCTTACATTCTCCACTTCCATAACAGGTACAGTAACGCCCATTATGTTCCTTGAGTCTATGTCCAAATTAATATTTGGGTTTTTTGATGCAAAGGAAACCTCTTTAACTGCTAATGTACCCATTACAGCCTCTGCCATTATTAGATTTCTATAGGCTTCACTTAGGGCCTTATTTACCTTCTCTCTTATTCCTGAGGCCTGCTCAATTATATCGAAAAACTCCATTATAAGCGCATCTCTCTTCTGTTTCAAGAGTTTATGCCCCTTCTGGGCAAGTTTAATTTTGTTCTTAAGTTTTAACAACTCCATCCTTGTAGGGTTGACCTCTGCCATACTTACACCTTTTAAAAATAGAATTATTATAAAAAATAATAATAAAAAAGTTAAAATAGTTATTTCTTAGGTAAGTACTTCTCTATTAACTCCTCAGGTATTCTCTTCAACTCCTCTTTTGGTAGTATAGTCAACAATTCCCAACCTATATCTAAAGTTTCCTCTATACTTCTATCTTCATCTTTACCCTGACTGACAAACCTCTTCTCAAATTCATCTGCGAATCTCAGGTAGGCCCTATCCCTCTCAGTAAGTGCCTCTTCTCCAACAACTGCAACAAGATCTCTTAAACTTCTACCCTCTGCATAGGCTGCGTAGATCTGACTGATAACCTTTGAATGATCTTCCCTAGTCTTACCTGCACCCTGTCCCTTTGAGGCAAGTCTTGAAAGGGATGGAAGTATGTCTATTGGTGGATATATACCCTTCCTGTGCAACTCTCTTGAGAGCACTATCTGTCCCTCTGTAATATAACCTGTTAAGTCAGGTATTGGGTGGGTAATATCGTCATGGGGCATGGTAAGTATCGGTATCTGGGTGATAGTTCCCTTCTTACCTTTTACCCTACCTGCTCTCTCATATAAGGTAGCTAAGTCCGTATACATGTATCCTGGATAACCTCTTCTACCAGGTACCTCGTTCCTTGCTGCAGCGATCTCCCTTAGAGCCTCACAGTAGTTGGTCATGTCTGTAAGTATAACTAGGACGTGCATGTCCTTCTCGTATGCCAAGTACTCTGCAGTAGTTAGTGCAATTCTTGGAGTTAGAATCCTCTCAATAGCTGGATCGTCTGCAAGGTTTATGAATACTACAGCCTTCTCAAGGGCTCCTGTTTTTTTGAACTCCTCCATAAAGAAGTTTGCCTCCTCGGAAGTAATACCCATAGCTGCAAATACTACTGCAAACTGCTCTCCTTCTCCCCTAACTTTTGCCTGCCTTGCAATCTGCACTGCCAACTCGTTGTGTGGAAGACCTGAACCTGAGAATATAGGTAGTTTTTGTCCTCTAACTAAGGTATTTGGACCATCTATTGTAGAGATACCAGTCTGAATAAAATCGTTAGGATTCCTTCTAGATACAGGATTTAGAGGATAGCCGTTGATATCCATTTTCTTCTCAGGTATGATCTCAGGTCCTCCATCTATAGGTTTCCCTGCTCCGTTAAATATTCTCCCTAACATCTCTAAGGATACTCCGATCTTAGCAGTTTCCCCAGTGAATCTTACCTTTGTTCTATCTGTACTTAGTCCAGAGGTACCTTCAAATACCTGTACAACAGCAATATCTTCCCTAGCCTCTAAAACCTGTCCTGTTCTCTTCTCACCACTTGGAGTTATTACCTCAACAATTTCTCCGTATGCAACTCCTTTAACACCTTCTACTATCAACAGAGGACCTGCAATACTTGATACTGATGTGTATTCTACGTACTTGTCTAGGGCCTCCATGGTTAACCCTCCTTTTTATTATTATAATAATTATAAAAAATTAAAAATTAATTTATAGGTTTTCTACAAGAGTCTCTAACTCCTTCTCGATCTTCTCCATAATACTTGGAGCGACTTCTTTGAGGAATTTATCTTCAGGTAGATACTTCATCTTTGCAATATCTCCTTTAACAGAAACCTTCGCTATCTCTCCTGGATCTACACCTTTCTCAACAGTTTCTAAAGATTTTCTGTAGAATGTCATTATTATCTTCAACATGGTATACTGCTTCATTGGGGAACAGTAGGTATCTACCTCATCAAATGCATCCTGCTGTAAGAAATCCTCTCTTAGCATTCTTGCAACTTCTAGGATTACCCTCTCCCTGTCTGGAAGAGCGTCAGGTCCTACAAGTTGGACAATCTCCTGGAGTTCTGCCTCCTTCTGGAGTAGCCTCATAGCCTCGTCTCTTAACTCCCTCCAATCTGGACCTGTATTTTTATTCCACCATGGAGTTATGTCGTCTATATATAGGGAGTAACTCTGTAGCCAATTGATCGCTGGGAAGTGCCTCCTCCTTGCAAGGTTTGCATCAAGTGCCCAGAATACCTTAACTATCCTCAGTGTGTTAGATGTAACAGGTTCTGAGAAGTCTCCTCCTGGTGGAGAGACTGCACCTACAATACATACGAATCCTTCCTTATCCTTGCTACCTAGACATTTTACCCTTCCTGCCCTCTCGTAGAATTGGGCAAGTCTAGAGGCAAGATAGGCTGGGTATCCTTCCTCTCCTGGCATCTCCTCCAATCTTCCTGATATCTCCCTCATAGCCTCTGCCCATCTGGAGGTTGAATCAGCAGTTAGCAGTACTCCATAACCCATATCTCTGAAGTACTCCGCTATGGTTATCCCTGTATAAATGGATGCCTCCCTCGCCGCTACTGGCATGTTTGATGTGTTTGCTATTAGTATAGTTCTATCCATTAACTTGTTCCCTGTTCTCCTATCCTCAAGATGGGGGAACTCTTCAATAACCTCTGTCATCTCGTTTCCTCTCTCCCCACATCCTATGTATACTACTACATCTGCATCTGACCACTTTGCAAGTTGGTGCTGTGTTACCGTCTTACCACTTCCGAAGGGTCCTGGAATCGCTGCAGTTCCCCCCTTTGCAAGACCGAAGAAGGTATCTTCAACCCTCTGCCCAGTTATTAGTGGAATAACAGGAGGTAATTTCTCCTTGTAAGGCCTTGGTTTTCTTACAGGCCACTTCTGCATCATCTTGATCTCTTTCTCCTCTCCATCCTCTGTTTCTACTATTGCAATCGTCTCCTCCACTGTAAACTTTCCAGACTTTACCTCCTTTATTTTCCCCTTTATACCTATAGGGAGTAATATTCTATGTACGATGGATTTTGTTTCCTCAACTCTACCTATTATGTCTCCACCCTCTACGTAATCCCCCTCATTTACAGTAGGTACAAAGTCCCACTTTATATCTCTTGGTAGAGAGGGTACAGAAACTCCCCTTGGTATAAATATACTTCCAGTTTTAGTTTCTATTGCAGTTAGAGGTCTCTGAATACCGTCGTATATAGATTTTAACATACCTGGCCCCAACTCTACAGAGAGAGGTGCCCCAGTACCTTCTACAGGTTCTCCAGGTTTTATACCAGTAGTTTCCTCATACACCTGGATAACAGCCCTATCCTCCTTCAACTGGATGATCTCTCCAGTTAACTTTTCTTCACCTACTTTAACTACCTCATACATCTGAGATCCTTTCATCTCATCTGCTACTACAACAGGTCCTGCTATTTTAATTATTTTACCTACTACCATATACTCACCCCTTATTTATTTAAGTTCTATACCTACAGCCTTTCTCACAAGATCTTTTATTGGATCACGTTCTCTAACAATTGGTCCATTCTTATCAGGTATCTCTACAACGAAGGTATCTATCTTGGAGAGTTTATTCCTTAGAGCATCTCCAAGTTTTTCAGAGATTATTATTAAACCTATATCTTTCCTTCTGTCCAATTCTCCAATGATTTTTAGAGCTTCATCAGGATTTTCAACCTCATAAACATCGGTAAGACCTGCCAACCTAAAACCTATAGCTATGTGGGAATCCCCAACTACTCCAATTTTCATACTATCATCCCAATTATGTTGTAATCAACTCCCTTATATCCCTTGGTGATAATCCCTCCATTTTCCCCTTTATAATGACCTTCAACTTTTTTACTTCCATCTCTTTTGAGGTGATAAAGCCTATTATTGGCCCTACACCAAAGGGCTGTCTTAGGGACAACTTTTTACCTATCTCTACTAGATAGTTATCCAATGCTCTCTCAAATACATAGGCGCTCTTGCACTTTTCATACTCCTCTAAACAACCTGAGATTATATTACTGTACTCTGTACCTTCCAATGAACTTACTACACCCTCCATGGATTCTGCTTCTGCCAATTCCTTCAACTTCCATGGAGGCAACTCGTAACCTACACCTAAGAGGTAGTTTAAGATAACCTCGGAAGATACACGTTCTCCTTTACATCTAAGTATTATCTTCAGGTTTTCTATATCTATCATCCTTCCAATAAACTCTTTGAAAATATCCTCGTTAGTACCCTCGATACCTACAACCTTCCAGAGCCCCTCTAAGATATACCTATCTAAGGCCAACTCTAGAGGTATTAGATTACCACTTTCCTCGTAGATTGAGAGATTCTCAGAGAGTATCTTTCCATATTCAGTGCCCTCCAACCCATTCACAACCTCTTCAACAGTTTTAGCCTCACAGAGTTCCCTTAACTTATTCTCAGGTATTCTACCTAAAGGTATCAGTATTTTAAAGATACTCTCCCCATCTAACCCGGCGTACTTAGCCCTTAGAATAGTTTTAATATTTTTAACGTCGTACCTCTTTTCAAACAACTCTAGTATCTTCTTCGATCTATCTGGAGATATCTCTGCCAATGTTTTATAGATATGGGCTAGATGCATATCTAAACTTTTTTCTACGGAGTACACATCCTTAGAGGTTGTCGAAATATACTTACCGTAGTCGGTATCTTCCAGGAGACCTACAACCTCCACTAAACTTCCAGCCTCTATAAGTTCGTTTAACTTATGATCATCTAGGAGTCTAGATTCCATACTCCTAACTCTTGCATTAACATACGCATAGGGGGCATTATCTATGAGATACTTTATTAGATACACTATTATTACTAAGAGAATCAATATTCCTGTTAGTATCAACAGTGCAACAAATATATTAGAAGACATCCATGTAATTATCTCCCCTACTCCCATTCAATCACCTTTTATCTTTAACTCCCCCTTAGAACAGCAACTCTGCAATTTTCCCCTTAATATTCTCTAAGTTCCTTTCAAATACAGCCTCTAAACTGTTATTACAGATCTTAGAACCATCTTTATTCCTTACAATACATCCTCCTATTATATCAACAATATTACCCTTTCTAACAATAACTGGTTTGTTCAGTAACTTCTCCATCTCACTCTCTATGGCCCACATTACTTTACTATCAAGAGTTTTATAGTCCTTCTCATTGAGATCTATAACTACCTCCTCCTCTCCAATAGCAATTATACCCTCAATTATTAATTTAAAGAGTAGAGTACTATATTCCTCTTTCTCTGGTAACTTTATTAGATCCCCCTTCAACTTTTTTACAGCCATTTCGATTAATTCCTCCCTTTTCATCAGTTTCTTTTTTCTAACTTCTAATTTAGCCTCTGCGATAATTCTGTTTTTTACCATTTCAGCCTCTTTCTCTCCCTTTTTAAGTATGTCATTTTTTCTCTTCTCTGCCTCCTTTTTAGCATCCTCTAATATCTTCTCGGCCTCTAGCCTAGCCTCCTTTGTAATCTTCTCTGCCTCTCTTTTAGCATCCTCCAGTATCTTAGAGACAATCTCCTCTGCTCCCATCTTTTTCACCTATTTATTGAAAAAATAATTTTAAAAACTAAAAAATTAAATTTTAAAACATTATTCCGAGCATTACCAGTATTGCTATCAATAGACCAAAGATAGCGAAGGTTTCTGGCATAACTGCTAATACAAGACCTTTACCCATGGCATCTGGATCTCTAGCAGTTGCTCCAATAGCACCTGCAGCTGTAATACCCTGCCCAATACCAGAGAGACCTGCAAACCCTACTGCCAGACCTGCACCTAAGGCTGCTATTGTAGCTGCTCCAGGACTGTTTCCAAAGACCCCCACTAACAGAAGGATAGCCACTAACAAACCATAGATTGCCTGGGTCTCAGGGAGTACTGAGAAGACCATCGCCTTACCGAATATCTTATCATCTTCTGCCACTGCCCCCAATCCTGCTGAAGAGGCTATTCCCTGTCCAATTGCAGAAAGACCTGCTAAACCTGTAGCAACCCCTGCACCTACCATGGCCCACTCAGGGGCACTTTTAAATACGAAGAGTATAAGGATGGCAACGAGGAACCCGTACAGTCCCTGAGTCTGAGGTAGTGCCTGAAATACTATTGCTGTACCAAACTTTGAAGGATCCTCTGCAATTACCCCTGCACCACTTGCTCCGGCAATACCTGCTCCAATACCTGAACCTAAACCTGCAATACCAACTGCTAGACCTGCACCTATAGCTCCAAGGAGTAAAGGATTGTCAAATACCATAGCCTATCACCCTTTTTATTTTTAATTAACTGTAGTATACTCCCTTCTAGCCTTGAAGGGACAGAATTTCTTACCTCCACCTTCGTAGAACTGTCCAAAGAACTCCACGTAGTGTAACCTCAGAGAGTGTATAAAGGCCCCAAGGCCGTTCATTACAAAGTTGAAAGTATGCCCTACTAGTAATATTATTATTGCCAGTAGTATCCCAACCACTGGGACACTGTCGCCAATTAACTTGGCCATTATATTCACTGCCATTGCAAGACCTCCAGTAGCCAAACAGAGGGCCAGAAGCCTTGCATAGGAGAGTACGTTACCTAAGAATCCTGTAATATCCATGGCCCCTAAGGCCGCATCTAGTATTCCTCCACTCATATACCCCTTGATCATACAGAGAAGTATTACAAGTACTACAGCACCACCTATAATATAAGGTGCATTGGCGATAATACCTACAGCCAGGGCTATTATCAAGAAGAGCCAGATACCCTGATTTAAAAAGGCTTCTTTGAATCCTTTTTTCTTAAGGTTCTCTTTAAATCCTATAGCCAATCCTATAAAGAGGTGTATTATCCCTACAACTATAGAGAACAGGAGTATTGCAATTGGACCGTTATTTACAGATATGTTCCCAAAGTTAAAGAGTGGGTTGGACTCACTAATATAGAAACTCTCTCCTAAAGGATTCACTAGAGCAAGAGGAGTTTTGTATATGTCAAACCCTAGGAACTGTTTTAGGAAGTCTCCCAGATATCCTCCAGTTATAACACCTGCGATAACTGTTGCTATACCAGCCAAGGTTAGTATATATCCTATATTACGGGCTCCCTCACTTACCTTACCTAGTTTTTTCCAGACAAATAACCCAAGTATCGCCAATAACAACCCGTATATAGCATCTGTAAGCATGATACCGTAGAACATTAAGAATCCAGGAACTATCAACATGGTGGGATCTACTTCGTTGTACTTTGGAGGTGCAAACATCTCTGTGAGCATCTCAAAGGGCTTTACAGGTTTTGGGTTGTCCAGCATTACAGGTATCTTCTCCTCAGGTTCATCTGGTTCCCCTACCTCTACAACTGCATAGCCTTGAGATGCTCTTTCTATAGTTCTTTTAACCCTATTTACATACTTCGCAGGTACCCAACCTTCCAACATGTAGGTTCTATTAGTTCTACCGTAGTATGTGTAGGATTCTGCCCTCTCCTTTTCAATCTCTAGTAATTCATGTAGTACTAAAAGTTCCTTGTACCACTTATTGGCCATCTCCCTTAACTTATTTAAAATATTCTCCTTCTCCTTTTCACATTCCTTTATCTCCCTGTCAATACTCTCCAGGTTTTCCCTTGGAGTTCCCTTTAAGTTAGAGACATCTATCCTCTCAAATCCACCTCTTCTTAACTCTCCACTAACACTATCTCTATACTCCTTCAATGTAATAACTATAACAGGAACTTTTCTCTCGTTTTCACTGGTGATGATAGATCTCCCTTCTATAACTTCAGAGAGGCCCTCTGTAATGGAAGATATCTTCTCCTTTAATTCAGTTATCTTATCTTCAGGTACTAGACCTACAACTATGTAGGTATAAGGTCCACTTTTAACATATTCAAGATCTACATCGAGATCTTTTAAATACTCCATATACTTTTTTAACTGTTGGAGGTAGTTAATTCTATTCTCCAATTCATTTAACCTATTTGCCAACTCCTTTACATCTCCTTCTACATCCTCCAACAGGGATTTACTGTAGGATATTACCTCATCTGCAGATGAAAATGTGACCTTCTTTCTTGGTGGTAGAGTTGGATTTAACAACTCCTTTAATCCCTTTTCGTCCTCAGATCTAACACTGTCAAAGAGATCTAAAAACCTGTTAGTTTTAATTAACAATGCTGAAACGTCTCGTATATAAGGCGCAGGTGTAGAAGGAGATAGCAAATCTGCCCACTCTGGATCCTCCAACTTTGTAGTTAAATCACAGAGTTCTATTAACCCCTCTTCATGGAGTTCTCTTACCACATTATCCATCTTCTCATCTAAAATCACCGCTCTCAATTTCTTCATCCTTGCAGGCCTCACTAAAACCACCCTCTCTAATGTTAAACAATGTTAAACTTTAAAGATGTCTAGCACATCCTCCAACTTCAACGATCGTATTTTTATCTTAGCGACTGATTCCATCTCATATATTTCACTCTCTCCAGTTTCGATAATATCCTGTGCCTCTTTTCTAGCCATCTCTTCACTTTTCTGAATTAACTCCTCTACTTTTTTACGAGCCTCTTTCTCAGTCTCTTCTATAATTTTTTTACCTTCTTCTATTGCGTCTAACTTTATTTTTTCTGCCTCTTTTTTAGCATTTTCTATTATCTCAACAGCCTCCTTTTCAGCCTCTTTTATTTTTTTAACAGATTCTATTGCGGACACAGGATTACCTCCCTTATCTTTTAAACTTTATAACTCTTTTTAAAATTATCCCATATATATAATTTTCTTTTTTATACTGTTAATATAGTAACAATATTGTTAATAACATAAAATGTAATTATAAATAATATAAAAAAGGGGAATTATATCTAATTGTTCATAATGTTTTAATAATTGTAGTGTAAAATTATTAATTAGGTAGAAATTTTAAATAAAAATATAAAAATATTAAATAATAATGAACAATAAAAAAGGAAATAATAAAATAATAATTAAAATAATAAAGAGATATTAAAAATAAAACTCTATATTTAATTTAATTTTTTAAAATTTTAAAAGGTGGTATTCCCACTACTCCTAAACATTGAAAAAAGAGGAGATTTTTCTTCGAATATTTTTTCTAACCACAACCCCAGGATGTCTTTAATATTATAGGAGAGGGTTCTCATATCTTATTTTGGTGTTTAGGAAACATCTGATAGTATAAATAATTATTTTTATTTTATAAACTATATAATATTTATTTGTATAATTTTATTATAGTTTTTAGCCTATCATTTAAGTTAAATTATTGTCTATTAAATATTTCAATATATGTATTTATTACAGCAGGTATTATTCCTATGGCAGTACATGTCTCCAGGGAGATTCTTCTTTTAGTTATATCTAGGTGATATTTACAGAACTCAAATATCTCTTTAGGTAATCCATGTCTTCCAAGACCCACATACAATCCACAGGGTTTTTTAAATAGTAGTTGTGCTACCTCCTCAGGTGTTATGGACTTTTTATCATCTGGTTTCGATGTTGTTGCAATAGGTATTCCAAACTGGGGCTGATAACTATTCACTATACTGAATCTATTACTCTCTATTAACTTCCTCAGATACTTTCCAGAATCTCCAATAGTAGTTTCTATAGAACTTATATCTTCCTTAGTACAGGGGAAATCCATAATTGCAAGGTTGCAGTTGAAGGCATAGCATACAGGTGCCGCTCTGGCTATGGCTCTTTTATGGGCTTCGTGCCATCTCCTCTTATCGTAAGAATTATAGAGTATTAGAGTCATTCTCTTAATAACCATAATCACCACTCTAGAATATAGATAAGTTTCCTATGAATATTGTGAGACTTTAGTATCCCTATATTTCTACCGAAAGGTTTAAATACTTTGGAATTTTATCCAAATAGCAACAGTAAAAACCACTCTTTTAATAAAAAAATTTTTAATAAAAATTAAAAACCACTCTTTTGGAGGTTGTAGTATGACAGAGGAGAACATGCTGGTAACATTAGATACCTACTTGGCTGCAGGAGTACATATAGGTACCATGCAGAAAACAGAGGACATGAAGAGGTTTATCTATAGGGTAAGATCTGATGGCCTCTACGTGTTAGATGTTAGAAAGACGGATGAAAGAATAAGGTTGGCAAGTAAATTCTTAGCAAGGTATGAACCTGAAGATATCTTGGCAGTCTCAAGGAGAATATACTCCATGGGCCCATTGAAGAAATTTGGAGAGGTAACAGGTATAACGACAGTTGCAGGAAGGTTTATACCAGGTTCCCTAACTAACCCTGTAACTAAGAGTTTTATGGAGCCTGAAGTTTTATTCCTCAGTGATCCAAGGGTAGATAGACAGGCACTGAAGGAGGCTATCGAGATAGGGATCCCTATTGTAGGTATGTGTGATACGGAACATTTAACCTCCTTTATAGACTTTGTAATTCCAACAAACAACAAGGGTAGAAAGGCAGTTGCTCTACTCTACTACCTAATGGCTAGGGAGTATCTAAAAAATAGAGGTGTAATTGGAGAGGAGGTACCTTTCACCTACGAGGAGTTCCTAGAGAGGGCTATGAATGTACAGGTAAGAATTATACCACAGCAGTTCCAGAAGGGTAGGAGAAGAAAGAAAAGGAAGAAATAAATAGATGGATGGGAAAATGGAAGATAAAGGTGAAGAAATCCTCTCCCTCCACTGTCCTCTATGTGATGATATTACTCCACATAGTGTTATAAAGAAACAGGAGTCTAAGAGACACATCAAGTTAAAGGTAAAATGTCTAGAATGTGGCCATATATGGGAGATGGAGAGGACTGTTAAGTTGAAGGATGTGAAAGTGATAATCAGTAGGTATGGAAAATCTGAGAAAAAGGTTATCCAGATACCTATCGGGGAAGTTATAAAAGTTGGAGATATGATTAATGTAGAGGGGGAGGATTTAGAGATAACTAGTATAGAAGGTGCCCAAAGAACCCTTTCTTCAAAGGTTGAAGATATTGAAACTATATGGACAAAATCTTTAAGTATTCCTAAAAAAGTAGGGATATCTATCAACGATGGAAGAAGGACGTACTCTGTAAATGTACTTGTTCCCCAAGATTATATATTTGATAGTGGATATATCTACCGTGTTGGAAATGGTTTCTTTAAGATAAAGATGATAAAAACGGAAAAAGGAACCTCTAAAAGGGAAGTTGCTAGGAATATAAAGAGAATATATGCCCAACCTACAAAACCCTTTAAAAACTACGTAGATCTAACAGAATATCTGATATAAAATATAAGATGAGGTGTAAATATGGCAAAGATGAGGGCTAGAACCACTGGTAAGGGGAAAAAGGTTGCTAAGGATACCTGGAAAACAAAAGTATGGTATAATATATATACACCTCAAGCCTTTGGAGGTGTTTTAATAGGACAGACCCCTGCAAACGATCCTGCTAGGGTTATTGGAAGGGTAGCAGAGGTTAGTTTAAAAGACCTCATAAACGACCCTGCTAAACATATGATAAGGATGTACTTTAAGATAAATGGAGTTAGTGGTAACAACGCTACTACACAGTTCATAGGCCATGATACAACAAGGGAGTATATAAAATCCCTGGTAAGAAGGAGAATGAGTAAGATAACAACAATTGTAGATGTGAGAACTAAGGACAACTATAAGATAAGAGTAAAGGCTATGGTACTAACTGCATATAGGGCAAGGGACTGTCATAAAACTGATATTAGGAAGAAAACAGAGGAGATCATTAGAGAAACTGCAAAGAACTCAACATTCCCAGAGTTTGTCCAGGCTATGCTCTTAGATGAGTTGAGTACAAAGATATACCAGGAATGTAAGAAGATGTTCCCACTTAAAAAAGTGGAAATCTATAAGTCTGAGGTTTTGGAGTTTGGTGAGCCATTGGAGACACCAGAGGAAGAGAGTAGAGAGTCAGAGGAAGCAAAAGAAGAAGGCAAGGAAGAATAATTATAATTAATAAAAAAATTAAAATAAAGAAAAACAGAAATAAGAATGGGAAACTCCTAATTCTATATCTACTTTTTTCTTGAAATACTCTAAAATCTCGAAAAGGATGAATCCTTTTTCGTTAAGAGTTTACCTGTTCTCACAGTTATTTAGAGTCTTTAGGTGTGTATGGTAAGTTCTTACTCTCTTTTTATGTGTCAGACATTTTCATAATTTTGAGTATATATTTGTAAAAATTATATTAAAAATAGTGGAGAATTACTATATTCTAATTAAAATATAATGAAAGTCTATTAAGGGTTAGATATGAAAGAAAAATTTATAAATATTAAAGTCATTCCAAAGGCAAAGAAACAAAAAATAGTGCAGGAAGAAAAGAGATTAAAAGTATATCTAAAATCACCTCCTGAAGATGGAAAAGCCAATGAAGAACTTATAAAAGTTTTATCAGAATATTTTAAAACTAGTAAGGGAAGTATTCAGATAATTAAAGGTAAATTTTCTCGAAATAAAACTATAAAGATAAATTTTGAGTAAATTGGAAAATTTAGTTTTTAAGTTTTACAGATTCCGAAAGCTTCGATATATTTTAGGCTTTAAAGTTAATTTTATTTAAGAAGTAAATGAAGCTACCATAGAAAGGATAATAAGAAAGCCTAGAATATCTTTTAGAAATGTTATAAAAATATAAACCCACTTCCCATCAAGACTGTGATTAGAAGAATAATAAAAAATATCATAATAAGAATAATAAAAATCTTAAGAGTAAATAACAATAAAATAATCCTGAAGGGATAGAAATAAAAAAGTAAATAACCTTAATTCCCATCAAAGTAATGATTTAAATAATAAAAAAGACTGAAAGAATATTAAAATATTATCTTATAATAATATAATATTAATAATAACCAGCCTATTAGAAAAGATCTGTTCTACTTCCATAGTATTTTAAAGCACCCTAGGAGAGATTATTTATCTCTTATTTTGATCTTTTTATACCTTATTATTTTTTTATAATTTATTATTTTTATCAGAATTTTTTGATGGGAATTAGAGCTTTATTAATATTATTCAGTTAAAAAATTAGATATTATTTATTACCTTAGTTCCCACCAAGTAGTAATTAAAAGAATAATGAAAAAGATAATCATTATAATAAAAATCATGATTAAAATAATCAGTATAAAATCTATATATAAAAACTATTAAACATTCTAGGATCTTTCTAATCACTTAGGTAAGATAGGAGATCTTATTTCTGAATCCCTGTATTAAAAGATATACAGAGGATCATTCTCCTCCAATCTTATTTTTAAAATGCTATATCTAGGATAATAGAAGTCTTCTGTTTTTTTTTAAAACCTTTTTTTATTTTTATTATTTTTATAATAATATTTTTATTATCCTTTAAATTATCATTTTGATGGGAACTAGGGTTATTTATTATATAATTTTTTATTGTACTATTAATCTATGATAACACCCTATAATAACCATAAGATACTGATAATATTACTAAGATTTTCCCTAGGTGATTTAATGGAGATAAACTTGGACAAATATAAAAATCTCAGTAGACACCTTGAGAGAGAACTTATAAATCTAAATCCTATTCAGAGGGGAGGAGTTCTTCCTGTAGAAACTAAGAAGGCTATTTACGAGTTCTGGGATGGTTACAGTGTATGTGATTACTGTGGGGGACGTTTAGATGAGATAAAGACACCTCCAGTCTGTGGGTTTTTAGAGGATATATCTAAGTTCTTGGATATGGATATCTCCAGGCCCACCCATGGAGCGAGAGAGAGTAAGTTTATAGTTATGCACTCCATATGTAAAGAGGGGGACTACGTAGTGTTAGATAAAAATGCCCATTATACCTCCTACGTGGCTATAGAGAGGGCGAGGTTGAACTACGCCACAGTGAAGAACGACGGGTATCCCACCTATCGAATAAAACCTGAAAGATATAAGGAAGTTATCGATAAATTGGAGGATGAGGGGAAGAGTATAGGTTTAATACTACTTACCCATGTAGATGGATCCTATGGGAATCTAAGTGATGCCGAGAAGGTGGGAAAGATTGCCAAAAAAAAGGGATATCCATTCCTCCTAAACTGTGCCTATACAGTTGGGAGGATGCCAGTTAAGGGGAAAAAGTTGAAGGCAGATTTTTTAGCATGCTCTGGACATAAGAGTATGGCAGCATCTGGCCCAATAGGCATCCTCTCCATGAGGGAGGAGTTTGCAGAGGAGGTGCTGAGGAGATCTAAGAGTCATCCTAAGAAGGAGGTGGAACTCTTAGGATGTACAAGTAGAGGGGTGCCTCTCATCTCCCTTATGGCAAGTTTTCCATACGTTGTTGAGAGGGTTAAGAGATGGGATGAGGAGTTAAAGAAGACTAGGTACGTGGTAGATAGGTTGGAGGAGATAGGTTTTAAACAGTTAGGTGTGAAACCTAAGGAGCATGATCTCATTAAATTCGAGACGTCTGTACTTGAGGAGATATCCAAGAGGGATAAGAGAAGGGGATATTTCTTTTACGAGGAGTTGAAGAAGAGAGGTATTGGAGGTATAGTGCCAGGGGTTACAAAGGAGATAAAGATGAGTGTATATGGATTAACCTGGGAGCAGGTGGAGTACGTAGTTGATGCTATTGTGGAGATAGTGGAGAGGTGTTAATATGATAGACTCTAAAACTAAACTTTTAGGTGTTATAGGACATCCTGTGGAGCACTCTCTGTCTCCTATTATGCACAATAGAGCCCTAAGGGATAAAGATCTAAACTACGTATATTTGGCCTTCGACGTCCATCCTGATAGGTTGAAGTACGTAGTAGATGGTGCAAAGGCACTTGGGACATTTAGAGGTTTTAACGTTACAGTACCTCATAAGGTGGAGATTATAAAGTATCTAGATGAGTTAGATAGGGAGGCTCAACTTATAGGGGCGGTTAATACTGTAAAGATCGAAGATGATAGGGCAATAGGATACAATACAGATGGATTAGGTGCCCGTATGTCCCTTGAGGAGGAGGTAGGAAAGGTAAAGGGTAGGGATATCCTCATAGTAGGTGCAGGGGGTGCTGCAAGGGCTGTGGCATTTGAACTGGCTAAGGATAACAACATCACCATAGTGAATAGAACAGTTGAGAGGGCTAAACTTCTGGCAGAGGAGATCTCTAGAAAGTTAAATAGAGAAGTAGGGTATGGAGATCTAAGTGTAGATATAGGAAATTACGAGATAGTTATCCACACTACACCAGTTGGTATGTATCCTCATATTAATGTAAAACCTGTAATAGACGTAAATAATATACGTAGTGATATGGTAGTTATGGATCTCATATACAATCCAAGGGAGACTGTACTACTTAGAGAGGCTAAAAAGAGGGGGGCGAAGACTATCAACGGTATTGGGATGTTGGTATATCAGGGTGCATTAGCCTTTGAGATATGGACAGGTGTAAAACCAGATGTTGAGGTTATGAGGAGAAGTGTAGAGGACCATTTAGGATATTAAATCAGTGGAATAATCAATAAATATCTTTCATAACTTTCATTTTAAACATAAATTATTTATACTAAACATATCACTATTTTAATTCTAATAACTATAATTATAAATCATGAAAAATATGTCCTTTTTCCCCACTCTTGAGGGATTTCCGGAAATAAGAAATTCTTTCTACGTTTCCATTATATGGTTTTCTGAATAATTAGTAAGAAATAAAATCGGCAAGGTTGGGGTTATTACCACTGATATCTCGAGAGAAGGTAGATATTGGGAACATGAAATCCAGAGAATTAAATCTCGAGGAGATCAACTGTATAAAAAATATATTAAATTATTATCTCAATAAGGAGACTATAGAAAATTTTAAATTCGAGAATTTATACCTCCTATACGATAAGGATAGGTACGATGTTATCTACACCACCAAGGATGTCTTAAAAAATCTGAAGTTATTTAAAAATATTTACGGTGCAGGTTTAATATTTGGAAGTTTTAAAAAGAGTAAAGATAAGATTAAATTTACACTGTCCTTAGAGGGAATGACTCTCATTTCCAAGGATATCGTTAAAAACTACGCTGTAGTTAATAGAAAGGGAGAAATTCTCTTCTTGTACGGTAGGGATATATTCCTGTCTTCTGTTTTGGAGTTAAAGGGTGGAGGGAGGTTGGCCATATTTAACATGGATAGGGAGTTTCTCGGGATCGGTAACTACGGAGGAGGGAAGATTATTAAGAACGTTATAGATAAGGGATGGTATTTGAGAGAAGGTGGATAAAAAAATTTTCAGTGATACTATGGAATCTAAGAGACTTATAAGTAAGATACTAAAGGATATCTATAGAAATTTAGACGAGTACTCCAAGGATCTAATAAGAGCCTGTAATTACAACGTAAAGTTCCAGGGCCTATTTTTAGTAGATAGAAATACTGGAAAGAGGAGAACTGTAGAATCCCTGGAGGACTGTGAGTCTCTACCATCTTTTAAGGTGGAGAATAGGAGGTACATCCTTAAAGGAGTTAACTTAGAAGACATTCACAACGATACTCTGGAGATACTTCTGTCCTCGGAAACATCTAAAGGGTACTCTTTCAAGGTAGATGAGGACTACAAGGTTATTGGACCTAACAGGGATATCACATACGAACATCGAGAGAGGATATTAAAGTGGAACGAACTCTCTGAAGAGGAGTTGGATAAAAAACTTGATAGATTCTACGACATTGTAGAGAGGGTAAGCGAGGATCTAAAAAAGGTAGAGGGTATGGAGAATTACAACTTTATAGTATACACAGATATATTTATGGATTTAGATATCATGGAGAACATTGTTGAAAAAGATGAAGATATGACTATAATCTGGATACATCCTCTATATCTCTTCTCCAGTGAGAATGTTTTAAAGGGCGTTGTTGCCTACGAGTTAGCCTCCTACAACAGGAAGATCTTAGAGGAGTTCTACAGGGACATTGTGGAGTACTGTATGGAGTATAAGAAACTCTTTGGTAAGAACTTGAATATCCTTAGTAAGATAAAAGATATCGCCATAAAGAGAAAGGATAAAGAGGTTATGGATATTATAAAGGAGATAGAGGAGATGTAGATAAGGATAGATAAAGTTTTTTCCTCTTTTATTTAAAAAAGATTAATAATATTATATTTAATAAAAAAAATTATTATTATTAAAATTAGAAGAAATTTTATAATATAATAAATTTATTAAACTACTTTAAAAAGAAATGGAAAAGAAACTGGGTCCTGTCCACATAAAACAAACATCATATATAACAATGTACATAAGATACTATTATGCTAAGAGTAAAAGATATTATAAAGGAATTAAAAATCTTTAAGAGGAACAAAATACCTATAGAAATTAAAACACTCGCCATTGCAACCTACATTCAGACATCTTCAGTAAGAAGGACTGCCAGAATTCTTTCAGAGATTTATCCAGTCTCAAAAACATCAGTTTGGAACTGGATAAATAAGTTTAAAGAAGAATTATCCATTACAACAGAGGAAAGAGAAAGAGATCTAATAGCGATAGATGAAACTGTTGTTAAAGGTGGCGGGAAGCACTATTACGTTTATTCAGCTGTAGATGTTGAGAGGAATGAATTAATTTTAATGAGAGTCTATACAATAAGGAATCATCTAATTACGAGGTCCTTTGTAAAGAAAGTACTGAAGTACTGTAGGGGTGAGCCTAAATTCCTTATAGATAAAGCCCCATGGCTAATTAGTGCTCTAAAAAGTCTTAATTTAAACTTTGAACATCAGACTTTTGGGCGGGGGAGTTTGATAGAATCGGTGTTTTCTTCTCTGAAGCAGAGGGTAAAGATCTTTTTCTGCTCTATTAATGCTAAAAATCCTGTTAGAAACTGGAACTTCTTTTGTAGGTTATTTGTTCTGTATTATAATAAACTGAGGTGGTGTTTATGTTAAGTGGACAGGTCCAGAAACTGAAAACTTAAATACTGGAAGAAATAAATAAAGTTCCCTTAAATACTGCTCCTTGAGTTGTGATTTTACTATTATACTATATAGTTAGAGTTTATAATATCAATAAGGAACTGTTTTATTTTTTTATTGTGATTACTATCGTTAATTAATATTATCATTATTATTTTTTATTGTTTTTTTTAACTATTTCATAAAATAAGATACAAACACTAAACAACAACAGGTGACTCCATGTTCCAGATAAAATCGAGAGATGGACTAGGAAAAATCGGGAAATTGGAGATAAATGGAAAAATAATCGAAACACCAACGATAATGCCAGTTATACATCCCAACCCAGATAAGCAACTTGTCCCAATGGAGACTGTTAAAAAACTTGCAGATGTGGTGATTACAAACTCCTATATTATATACTCTAAACCAGAACTTAGAGAAATAGCAGAGGAGAAAGGCGTTCATAGGTTAATAGGGTTTGATAAGGTAGTGGTTACAGACAGTGGCTCCTTCCAACTTAGTGTATATGGAAATATAGATGTAGAACCATTAGAAATAGTGGAATTCCAGGAGAGGATAGGGGTAGATGTAGGGACTATATTGGATATACCTACACCGCCCTATGCAGATAGGGAAAGAGCAGAGAGAGATTTAGAGGAGACTATAAGGAGAGGTAGGAAATCCCTTGAGTTGAAAAGAAAGAACAACTATAAGATGCTCCTAAATGGGACTATTCAGGGATCTACATATATGGATCTCAGGAGAAGATGCGCAGAGATCATGGGAAGTATGGGTTTCGATATATATCCTATAGGTGCAGTTGTACCTCTTTTGGAAAAGTACGACTATAAAACCCTTGTAGATGTTATCCTCAACTCAAAGATGGGCCTACCTACCAACAAACCTGTTCATCTCTTTGGATGTGGACATCCCACCCTATTCGCCATCTCCGTCCTCCTTGGATGTGATCTATTTGACAGTGCAGCCTACGCCCTCTACGCCAAGGATGACAGGTATCTAACAGAGTATGGTACTTACTATTTAGAGGATTTAAAGGATCTTAAACAGTTCCCATGCTCCTGTCCAGTATGCAGTAAGTACTCTCCAAAGGAAGTATATGACATGGATAAAAGGGAGAGGGAGAGGGTATTAGCAGAACATAACCTGTACGTTACCTTCGAGGAGATGAGTAGGGTAAAGGAGGCTATTAGGGAAGGTGCCCTCTGGGAGTTGGTGGAGTTGAGATGTAGAAGCCATCCAAGGTTGTTGGAGGCATACAGACAGGCCTTGAAGTACGTTGAATTTATAGAGAAGTTCGATCCTGTCACTAAGAAGTCTGGGTTTTTCTACGGTGGATACGAGAGTTTATTTAGACCTGAAGTAATAAGACATAAGGAGAGGATTCATAGGATAAAATTTGAGAAGATATATATAACTACAGTGTCAAAGGATGTGGAGAAGCCCTACAGTGAGAACCTTAATATCCTTCCAAGTGATGTGGATATCCTTGTAAAGGATGACGTATTTGGGTTGATACCACTGAATATAGATATTATCTATCCATTACTACAAAGTGAGATACCTGAACTCTACGATATTGAGAAGGAGTTCAATAAGAAGTTTGTAAAGGAGTTCGTTGAAAAATATAAAGATAAAATATTGGATATTGTTACCTACAACTACTATATCAGTTATTACAACTCCAAGGAGAATAAAAATAAGATAGATAGTGATATCCTGAAAATAGACAGGATGCTCCAGTATCAGTACGGATTTAAGATATTAGACGAGGAGATTATGAAAAAGATAATAGTAAGGAGGAGTAAAAGGACAGGGTGGATAAGGAATGTACTTATAGTTAAAAACGGTGAAAAAAAGGTTTTATTTGCTTTAAGATCCTACGACAACTTCCTTATACCAACAGAGGAGGGAGCAAAACTCCTACATAGTAAGATACCATATCCAAAGTACAGGGTTGTTGTAGATAGATCTGTTGAGAGGTTTGCAAGGGAGGGGAGATCTGTATATGCTAAGTTCGTTGTAGACTGTGATAGGGATCTTAGGCCCTATGAGGAGGTACTTGTTGTAAATGAGGATGATGAACTTTTGGGATACGGTACTACTATACTCAACGGTAGGGAGTTGATGGAGTTTAACTACGGTGTTGCAGTTGATATGAGGGGAGGGATTGACGATAAAGAGTAATTAAACTAATACATAAAAATAAAAAGAATAAAACCTAAAAAAGTAGAAGTGACAAAAATCTGTTTTCCTTCCCTAGTATTTGGCGTAGAGTAAAATAAACGGTGAAATTTTATTTTTATATTCTTTTATTATTATATTGTTATAAAATTATAAACTTTTTTAAACTAATAAAGCTCAATATTATTATAATAAATAAAGAAATGTAAAAACTCTTAAGAAGAAGAATTAACAGAAATTTTAAAAATGTTCCCTATCATTTTAAGGATATTTAGAAGATGGGATTTTATACTTCATTACATAGAGATTTTTTATTTTTAAAATTTTTAATAATTTTTATTTATTATGTATATCTTAGTTCCTATCAAGATTATAATTAGAAGAATAATAAGGACATTACAAAGAAATCCTTTTTTAACGAAATTTACCGTTGCTAGTGGGATGTATATTGCAAGTGCTATCAGCACCACCAACATATATACAGAGATAACAGATAGGTCAAATAACCTGTAAGCCCTCCCAATGTACTAAATAATCCTACTGTTAAGAGTAAAGTAATAGGTAAATACACCACTAGATTTAATATTAACAGTGCAAAAATATACACAACTCCATTTTTTACGATCTCAGTAAAATTACTCCAATCAGGCAGGGTATCAAGTCTTTTAACAGTGTTTTTTATTACTTCTATACAACCTTAGTTCCCACCAAGTAGTGATTAAAGGACAATGAAAACAATCAATATAAAAACTATTAAACATTCTAGGGTCTTTCTAATCACTTAGTTAAGATAGAATATCTCATTCTGAATTCCTGTATTAGAAGGTATTCAGAGGACTATTCCTTTTCAATCTTCTTTTTAAAATGCTGTATCTGGGATAATAGAAGTTTTCTGTTTTTTAAATATTATTCTTTATTTTTTATTTTTATTAATTTTTATAATTATTTTTATTATTCTTTAAACTATTCTTTTGATGGGAACTAGGGTTTCTATACAGTATCCTACTATGATTACAGTAAAAATTAGAGTTATTCCAGGAATAAGGATAAGTGAAAGCGGCCCTAAAAGTATTGACAATAGCCAATCTACGACTATATTAAAAAACAACAGTAATCCTCCAATAAGCACTTTTAACCGATCTGATGTAGCATATTTAAAGGGTTCTACTAAATATTTCTCTATGGAAGACATTAATACTACCTCTTTAATCTATTTTGAAAAATTATAGATAAATTTAACAACAGTTTTTTACTGTTCCTTCTCTCTTTCTAGGTAGTACTTGGTTACTGCCCTGTATGACATTATTCCAAATATAAAAGACATGATAGTATTACACATTATGTAGATCGATATCACTATTATAGAGATAAATATATCCAACATAGGTACAATTATATTGGCAATAGTTTCCAAAATAAAGTTAAAAATAAAGTTTATTACAAAATACAACAGTAGTATCAATATATACTCAAAAGATATCTTTTTTAGTACATCGGAAAATTTGAAGAATCCAGAAAATCCTTTTTTAGCAAAATTTACTGTTGCTAGTGGAACGTATATTTTAAGTGCTATAGACACTACTAACATATATAGGAGTAGTACCAATATATATGCTAACAGGGATGTGATTATTGTCCAGAGATCACTATGTCTAAAACTATCTACCGTCGCAATCGCTCCTGTAAAAAATATCCCTATTATTAAAAGTAAAATAGCAGGTAAATAGGCTAACAATATCAATATAAACAGTGCAACAGTATACAAAACTCCATCTTTTAAGATTTCAATAAAGTTACTCCAGTCAGGTAGTGTATCAAGTCCTTTAAGGGTGTTTTTTACCACCCCTATGTAGTATCCTGTAATAGCCATAGAGGTTATTATAAAGAATAATAGGCCTATACCTAACGTTAAAATAAATGTAGAGAAATTCAATTTTATATACGCTATTAATGATATAGAGATAATAACTATAGGGATACCTAACAATAAAATAACTATTAACACTTTTAACCGATCTGATGTAGCATATTTAAATGGCTCTATTAGATATTTTTCTAAAAAAGACAAAAATATCACCTCTTCAATCTTACCGGTTAATTTCTATCTTAACAATAATGTGCATATAGTTATTCAAGAATTCAATCCCTCTTACACTGGGCAAGGGCATCAATGAACCTATCTATATGTTCCTTGGTGATGTGAGGCATCACCACAATCCTAAGGGCATCTACACACCTACAGATTGAAAGGTACCATCCTTTTTTCCTAAGTATTAGAGATGTATTTACAGGGTCCTCATCTTTTATCGCCACAATATTTAAAACAGGATCTATTACCCTCTCGAAACTGTACTCCTTCATCCTCTTTACTAGGTAATAGGTATTTTCCATACACTGGGATACTATTTCTCTGTATCCATCTGGCCCTAAAACTTTCATTATACCCCAGGTTGCAGCCACTCCAATACCACTTCTCGTTCCAATAAGTGTAGCCTGGGAGTCCTCTGTTAGATAGGGAGTCTCCACATCTAAGTATCTTTTAAAGGAGAAGTCTCTAAATAATATACCCCCTGCAGGTATCGGTGCAAGGCCCATTTTATGAGGATCTACTGTAATGGAGAAGATATTATCTAGTGAAAAATCAAAATGATAGTTATATCCCTCTAATTTGTATCTCTCCTCTAAGAAGGGTATAACAAAACCTCCAAATGCAGCATCTACATGGATATATATGTTGTACTCCTTAGCCACCTTGGAGATCTCTGGAATATTATCTATGGTACCAAGTTCAGTGGAACCTGCTATAGTTACTATCCCATCTATGCCCTTCTCTATGTTATCCTCTATGTAGTCCTTTAGGTACTTCACATCCATGGTGTATTTTCTATCGAGAGGTACCACTGTATAGTTTAGGTCCATCATTTCCCTAGCCTTCTCAAAGGAGAAATGTGCAGTCTCAGGTATAAGAATATTTGCCTCTCTTCTACCCTTCTCCTTCGCCATCTTTTTTACAACCCTCATAGCAGTTATATTGGCCTCTGTACCTCCAGATATGATATAACCGAAGGGATTATTGTTGTGGAGCATCTCCCCTATCATCTTAATAACTTCTTCTTCCAACCTCTTAGTCCCTGGGAATAAACCTGGATCTCCCAAGTTTGTCTCAAGAAACATCTCAACGATCTTCTTAGATATTGGATGAGGTTTAGTACACATAGATCCCAGTATCCTACCATCCTCGTACTTTAGATCCATTTCTCTGTATTTTTTTAATTTTTCTAGAATCTCCTTTTCTTTTTTCATACTTTCCCTTCGATCCTTTAACTGATTTTGGTAGTTATTCAACTTTTAAATCATAAAAACTAATAAAATGAGAATAATGGGAATAATAAAAATAAATCTTCAAACTGTTAAACTCTGAAAATAAAAATAAATATCTTTCTCTAACTACTCTGGATAGTGGAGGAATAAAAGGGGGTCCCTTAAATAATAAGATAAGTACTATAAACTTCGTAAACATATTGTTAGAACTAAAAGGTTTTTCTAAAATCTAATCTAAAATACCTATAATTAAAAAATAAAATAAAAAACTCCTTTATTTAAGATGTTCCAAGAGATAACGATGAGATTTTACCTTTTAACTGTTTTGATTTTAGTTATTTTTTATTATTATTATTATTTTTATTATATTTTTTTACTCTAGTTCCTATTAATGATGGTAATAAAATAATTAATAAAACCCTAGTTTCCATCAAAAGAATAGTTTAAAGAATAATAAGGATAATTATAAAAATAATTATAAAAATAATAAAAATAAAGAAAAAAGGTTTTAAAAAAAAACAGAAAACTTCTATTATCCTAGATATAGCATTTTAAAAATAGGATTGGAGGAGAATGATCCTCTGTATATCTTTTAATACGGGGATTCAGAATAAGATCTCCTATTTTATCTAAGTGTTCAGAAAGATCCTAGAATGTTTAATAGTTTTTATATATAGTTTTTATATTGGTTATTTTCATTATGATTTTTATTATAACAATTATTATTATTTTTCATTTTTTCATTATTCTTTTAATCACTACTGATGGGAACTAAGGTTAATAAAATTCTTAAAAAACCGAATACTCTATTGGGAAATAATAATAAATCCTAAATGTTTTCTAGTATCAAAAAGTAGGAATATTACTTAGAATTCTATAAATTGTACCATCAGTTATAGTAGGCTAAACTGAGAACAAAATAATTAGAGTAAAAAAGTAAAAAATTAATAAATAAAAAAGAAAATAAAAAATAAAAAACTTTTCCAGCACACAGTATGAACCAGAAGGATAAAGATTAGATTTACTTTGATTATATTCTTATTTGATGTTTAATAATTTTAAGGTTTATTATTCTTTAATTTTCCTTTTTATAAGTTATTATTAATTGTTATTTAGTTTAACAATCATTTATAACCCTCAGAAATTCTTCTCAAATTGTATCATAATATTCAATATCTTCTCGTCATCAAAGGGCTTCCCCATTATCTGCAGTCCCACAGGTATCCCATTTATATCTCCACATCTAACTACACCTGCACATATACCACAGAGGTTCGCAGGCACAGTTAAGACATCGTAGGCGTACATCTCCATTGGAGTAAGTTCCTCTCCTATTTTATGAGGAAGTTTAGGCACTGTAGGAGATACTATAGCATCAACATCCTTGAAGAGTTTCAACATCTCCCTCTTCATCATCCTCCTAGCCTGTAGTGCCCTTTTGTAATACTTCCCACTGTACTCCTTTTCACTTATATGCCTACCTATCAATATCCTCCTAAGTACCTCCTCCCCACATACCTCCTCTATCGGATATCCGTACCTTCTACCGTCGTACCTCCTTGTTGCAGAGAAGAACTCAACGTAGTTTATAAGGTAGTATGTAGGAAGGGCTAGATCTACATACTTATAACTTAACTCCACAACCTCCCAGTTAAGATCCCTGAAAACCTCAATACCCTTTTCGATTCTCTCCCTTATTTTCTCATCACTAACCTCCATAAACTCCTTAACAACCCCTATTTTATAATTTTTCATTTCCTCCCCATCCCATACCTTGAACTCTGGAGTGTCTACAGTTGTACTATCTGAGAAATCCTTCCCTTTAATTATATTAGTTAATAATAGGGCATCCCTGGCGTTCTTTGTCAGTGGCCCTATCTGATCGAAACTCATGGCTAGATCACAGAGCCCCTGCCTACTTACAACTCCATAAGACGGTTTAAATCCAACTACTCCACAGTGGGAGGCAGGGTTTCTTATACTTCCCCCTGTATCACTCCCCAATGCCATATCACAGAGATCGGCAGATACTGCAGCTGCACTCCCTGAACTACTTCCCCCAGGTATTCTATCTTCAGCCATAGGGTTCTTCGTAGGCCCATAGTAAGATGTCTCCCCACTACTTCCACAGGCGAACTCATCCATATTTGTCATACCGATTATTAAACCCCCCTGGGACTTTATCTTTTTAATTACAGTGGCATCGTAGGGACTTACATAGTTCTCAAGTGTCTTAGAGGCGCAGGATACTACGTATCCCTTGACGTTTATGTTGGACTTTACCCCAATGATTTTACCGTATAATGGTTTCTTCTTTAACTTCTCATTTTTTTCTAAATCTTCAGCCTCTTTAAGTACCCTCTCTCTATCTATCTGTATGTACGCATTTATACCTGATTTTTCTATCTTTTCAAGATACTCCTGAACCTTCTCTACAATATCGCCCATTCTATTCACCTTTTGATTATTTACAAAAAATAATTATCTCTCTTTTCTCTAAATCTACTCTATTTTTAATATATAAACCTTTAATTAGAATATGGAAAAATTTACTTTAAAATATTTGAAGATATTGATAAAAAATTAGATGTTTTTAAGATATTGGGTCATTTAAATTACCTATATATAACTTTTTGAACTCATAATAAAATAAAATATTTTGAGTCTTCCATATTAATATTAATAAACAAAACCTATTAAATAAAAAGAATAATAATCTAATTCTCATATTAGGTGTTAAAAAAATAATGAAAATAAAATTATAATAATAATTACAAAAAATAAGAATTAAAAAATAAGATAAGGTTTTATAAAATAAAAACTACAAAATTATAAATTTTTAAAAGGCATAAACAGATAATAGACTAAATGAGATCAAATAAGATAATAAAATGATAATTATCATAATAACAATATTGCAATAATAACAATTTTGCCGTTTTAATATTAAAAGAACTATTTAACCTTTTTAGTGTTTTGACAGGAAGGGTAAAAAACCCAACTTTTTTCCACTACTAAGGAACATTCCAAAGAGATAGGATAATGAATTATTATAATAATAACTATGAAATATTTTTTTATTTTAATTTATTAAAACTATTATTTTAAAAATTATTACTTTTTTTGATTTTTATTTAAAAATTTTGAAACATTGGTATTCTATCTAAAAAGAGATTAATAAAACATCAATCCCTCTACTCCCCTGAATATTTATCATTTAACTTATTTCTATTTACAACACTTGTAATGTAGGCGTTTAAACCTCCTGCAAGTGCAACTATTTTCTTACTATCGTGGAATACTTTCTCTTCGAAGAGTTTTTCAAGATCCATGGCCTCTATAGCGTACTTAGTTACCTTTTCCTTCAGATACTTCTTGTGATCCTCTATATAATGGGTTGATATATTCCCTTTTCTGAAGTCTTCCTCCTCCATCACTGCCCTGTGGAAGGGTATGTTTGTGCTGACACCTAGTATTATATACTCCTTAAGTGCCCTTTTCATTCTTGCAATGGCCTCCTCCCTATCCCTTCCATAGGTTATCAACTTTGCTATCATAGAGTCATAGTAAGGAGGTATCTCTGCACCACTGTAGACACCACTGTCTATCCTAACTCCAGGCCCTCCTGGGGATCTGTAGTACTTTATCCTCCCTGGAGATGGTACAAACTCCCTTAGAGGATCCTCTGCGTTTATCCTACACTCTATGGCATGTCCCCTTATCTCTATATCCTCCTGTTTGAAAGGGAGTTTCTCCCCGTAGGCTATCTTTATCTGCTCCTTTACAATATCTATACCTGTGACTATTTCAGTTATTGGATGTTCAACCTGGATCCTTGTATTCATCTCCAAGAAGTAGAACTCTCCATCGTAGTACAGGAACTCTACAGTCCCTGCATTGCAGTAGTTTATAGCCTTTGCAGCCCTTACTGCAGCCTCTCCCATCCTCTTCCTTAACTCTTCAGTCATAATAGGTGAAGGTGCCTCCTCAATTAACTTCTGGTGTCTCCTCTGTATGGAACACTCCCTCTCTCCAAGATATACCACATTTCCATACTTGTCTGCCAGTATCTGTATCTCTATATGTCTCGGTTTTTCAAGGTACTTCTCTATGAATATGGTAGGATCCCCAAAGGCACTCTTTGCTATGGATTGGGTAGACTCTATCGTTTCTATCAGTTCCTCCTTGTTATGGGCCACTGCCATCCCTATACCTCCCCCTCCAGCGGAGGCCTTTACTATCACAGGATAACCTATCTCCTCTGCAACTGCCACTGCTTCTTCTACATCCTCAACTGGCCCATCTGTACCAGGAAGTACTGGCACTCCAGCCTTTTTCATTATCTTTTTTGCGTTTATCTTACTACCCATGGCTTCTATAGCTTCGGCAGGAGGTCCTATAAATACTATCCCATTCTCCTCACAGGCTCTGGCAAAATTTGGATTCTCCGCGAGGAAACCATAACCAGGATGTATAGCCTCGGCACCACTCTTCTTTGCAACCTTTATTATCCTCTTTATATTTAGATAACTCTTAGATGCCTGTGGGGGCCCTATACAGTAACTCTCATCTGCCAAGGATGTAAATAGGGCATGTTCATCTGCCTGGGAGTATATTGCAACAGTCTTTATATCTAATTCCTGACATGCCCTTATAACCCTAACTGCAATCTCCCCCCTGTTGGCTATAAGTATCTTCTTGAACATAGTATCACTATTAAAAATTTTAATAATAATTATAATTTATTTTATTATCATAAGGATATCCCCCACATTCACAGTCTGCCCTTCATGGACGAGGATCTTCTCAACCTTTCCATCTACAGGACTTTCAACAGGGTTCTCCATCTTCATAGCCTCAAGTATAAGTATAACATCCCCCTTCTTTACAGTGTCTCCTTCTTTCACCTTTATCTTTGTGATCATACCTCTAAGAGGAGAGGTTACCGCCCCCTCTGTCTCTACAGTGATCTCCTCCTTTTTCTTCTTCATCTCAGTTCCATACCTAGGCTTTATCCTAACCTCGTATGCCTCCCCATCCACCTCAATTATATACTCAGTTGGTATCTCTAAGAACTTAGATACCTCCTTCTCCTCTGGTATTGGCTCAGGTTTCAACTCTCCTCTCAAGAACTTAAGGGCAATATGTGGATAGAGGGCATATGTTAGTATATCCTCCTCCTTTGATACTATCCCCTTCTCCTCAGCCTCCTTTTTAAACTTCTCGTACTCAGGTTCTAAGAGATCTGCAGGCCTACAGGTGATAGGTTTCTCACCCTCTCCCAGTGCCCTCTTCATAAGTTCCTTACTTATTGGAGCAGGTGGCTTTCCATACAGTCCCTTTATATAGTTTATTACCTCGTTTGTAATGATCTTGTACCTTTCCCCTGTAAGTACGTTCATTACAGCCTGAGTACCTACTATTTGAGATGTTGGCGTTACTAAAGGTGGATAACCTAGATCTGCCCTTACCCTTGGAATCTCTTCCAATACCTCCTGTAGTTTATCCAAGGCTCCCTGTTCCTTCAATTGGGATATAAGATTTGAGAGCATTCCCCCAGGTATCTGATATACAAGTATCCTTGTATCTATCCTCTCTGCTATTGGATCTATGAGATACTTGTACTTTTCCCTAACCTTGTCGAAGTACTCCCTAATCTCGTTTAAAAGTTCTAGATCTAACTTTGTATCGTAGGGAGTACCCTTAAGTGCAGCAACTACACTCTCTACAGGTGGATGAGAGGCACCCATTGACAGTGGGGACATGGCACAATCTACCACATCTACCCCTGCCTCAATTGCAGTCATGAAGGTAAATGGGGCTATACCACTGGTACAGTGGCTGTGGAGGTGTATAGGTAAGGAAACCTCCTCCTTCAACCTCTTAATAAGTTCCTTAGCATCGTAAGGTAGAAGTAGTCCTGCCATATCCTTTATACCTATGGAATCGCAACCAAGTTCCTCAAGTTTCTTGGCGAGTTCTACAAACTGATCTATAGTGTGTACTGGACTTACAGTATAACATATATCCCCCTGTACATGAGCCCCTAACCTCTTTGCAACCTTTATGGAGAACTCCATATTTCTAATATCGTTTAAGGCATCGAATATCCTGAATATGTCAATACCGTTCTCATAAGCCTTCTCTATAAACTTCTCTACAATATCATCTGGATAGTGTCTGTATCCCACAAGGTTTTGCCCCCTCAATAACATCTTAAGAGGTGTGTTCTGAACTCTCTTTCTTATAATTCTTAATCTCTCCCAGGGATCTTCATTGAGATACCTTATACAGGCGTCAAAAGTGGCTCCACCCCATACCTCTAGGGAGTGGAATCCTACCTCATCCATTTTCTCCAAAATAGGTACCATATCCTCCGTTCTCAGTCTTGTGGCCATAAGAGATTGATGCCCATCCCTCAATGTAACGTCTGTTATCTTTACCATACTTTCCCCCTTTAAAAATAGTTGAAATCAGTATTTCAAAATCTTAATAAAAATAGTTCTCTACCTTATATTACTATTCTATAAAGTGTTATTTATACTTTTTTCACTTTAAAATAATAATTATAAAAAGTTGTTATAAATCTTATCTTTCTGAGATCATAATGACAAGATTATATATTATATCGATATCAACAATTTATTCAAAAATCAATCTAAAAAGGCGATATATTATGGACTTAAAGGAGTTTGTGAACATCTGTCGTATGTTGTACCAGAGGAAGTACATCGTAGGTAGTGGAGGTAATGTAAGTATCAGGGAAGGCGACAGGGTATATATCACCCCTACAGGATCTATACTGGGATGTTTAAGGGAAGAGGATATCTCCATTGTAGATATAGAGAGCAATATTATAAAGGGCAAACCATCCTCTGAGTTGAAGATGCACCTAGGAATATACAGAAGTAGAGAAGATGTGAATAGTATAATACATACCCACTCCCCCTATACTATTGCCTTCTCAGTGCTAGATAGAAAAATAGAGTTGATAACCCCTGAATCTAAGGTTTTCATAAAAAAGATAGGTTATGTTCCCTATTTAGAGGCAGGTAGTGAGGAGTTGGCTAAAGAGGTATCTAAAAGGAAGGAGGATGTAATTGTACTTAAAAACCATGGTGTTGTATGTCTAGGAAGGAATTTAAGGGATGCCTATATAAAAACAGAGGTTATTGAAGAGGTTGCAAAGTTAAACTTTATTATTCATCTTTTACAGTCTCCAAGGCACTAACTATACTCCAGATCTGAGTTCTTGTATGAAGGGGCATGTTTGGATCGTCACTAATGTCATCCAGGTACTGTATTGCAGTGGCACTTCTTACAATATACTCCTCCTTTTCATTTAGTATGGCATCCTTCGCATTCTGTGCTGCAGCCCTAATGTTTCTTGGAACTGTAGTGTCGTTTATAATGTCGTCTAACATCTGGGCTATCTGTTTTAACTTCTCCTCTGGACTAAGTTTTTTAGGTTTAAACACCCTCTCACCCCCAGGATTTTTTAAGGATAGTTAAAAAACAGTGAAAAAAGTATAATTTAAAAAAATATAACTTATCCCTGCCCTATCAACTCAGCTATAGGTTTCTCTCCATACTCTACAACTTTTGTGTTTACCTGAACTATATCCTCAGAAATTGTATTACCTCTTACACTCTTTCTCTTCCTTATACCTCTTTCCTTAGGCCTGTATCCAGGACCCTTACTTAATAATACCCTTTTAACTCCAGTACCTGGGACGTCAGGCCTCATTGGAAATCCACATTTATCAGATCCTCCAGTGATCTTTAACTTGTATCCTTCCAAACCTATGAGGGAACCGTCTATAACATCCCCTATTTTTTTACCTATTAACGCAGATGTTTCAACTTCCAACTGGTAGGATTTTCCATCGTCATCAGATACTACTACTTTAAACTTTGGCAAATTATCACCTTAGTTAATTTTTAAAATAAAATAAAAGAATTTGATAGAGATATTAAAAAAATTTAATTTAAAAAATGCTCTCCAATATCTATCCTTATTATTTTTATAGTTTTCCACAACTTACTTTTATCTTTTTATCATAAATATTATATATAAAACTTTTGATATATGGTTTTAATATTTGTAGGGAGAGATTATAAAATATAAGTTACTCTCTATTTTACTGTTCCCTTTATAGTAATGCTCTATATAATTAACATAGGTAAAAATAATAGGGGATAGTTAAAACTTTTCTCTATATTACTTTTTTTAGAATATTTTATTCCTCCTTTTTCATTTCTTACAGGTGCTCAATACAATTTTAAAAGATTTTTATTATTTTAATTTATTCATTTAATAAATATCAATTAAAATAATAATGAATATAAAAAACAAGAAATAATTAATAAAAAGGAAATTAAAATTGGAAATAAGTAATAATATTAATTTTATTTAATTTCATAAGTTTCTTAAACTCTGGAGGCGAGAGATGGGAAATTCGATTTTGAGAAAGATAGCCGACAGTTGTGGTTAAAATGCATATAGAAGAAACACCCCCCCTCCAATCTTTTCAAGGAGGGAAAGATTGTATTTATGATTAGATAGATAGGAGTTTTTTATTTTTGAAACAACTTTTTTATTATTTTTTATCTTATTATTATCCGAATTAATATAAGATTTTTAATTAATTTTATTAACTCCACTTCCCATCAAGATTGTGATTAAAAAAATAATAATTAACCTTAGTTCCCATCAGTAGTGATTAAAAGAACAATGAAAATAACCAATATAAAAATTATTAAATACCATTAGGATCTTTCCGAATCTTTAGATAATATTATGAGATCTTACTCTGAATTCCTGTATTAGAAGGTATTCAGAGGATCATTCACCTCCAATCTTCTTTTTAAAATTTTGTATCTAGGATAATAGAAGTTTTTTATTTTTAATTTCTTCTAATTTTTTTATCTTATTATTTTTAATAATTATTTTTATTATTTTTTAAACTATCCTTTTGATGGGAACTAGGGTTGAATTAAAAATTAGATTAAAATCTTTGATTAACTAGTTAAATACTAATGGATAATATTAAAAAGTAAACTAGACCTCACTAACAAAAAAAGGTTATTACTAGATATAGAATAAAAACTGTGGGCTTATAACACTCTTTTACTATACCACAGGAACCACCACTGGATACCCCTTAACATGCTCAATATACACATCAACCCCATATACACTCCTAATATTCTCCGGTGTTATAACCTCCCTACCTCCTACAGCGTATATCTTCCCATCCTTCATAAGGGCGAACTTATCAGAGTATCTAAGGGCTAAGTTTAGATCGTGCATCACCAGTACAGAGGTAATACCTTCAGACTTTGACACATTCCTTATAATCTCCATAACCTCAAGTTGATTCTTTATATCTAAGTTGTTTGTAGGTTCATCTAATAGTAAAACCTCAGGTTCCTGGACGAGGGCTCTACCTATCACTACTTTCTGTAGTTCTCCACCACTTAACTCGTTGGTGTATTTCAACGTATGCTCCTCCAATCCTAAGAGTTCCAAAACCTTATATACTACCTCTATATCCTCTCTGGATACCTCCCATTTTATATAAGGTTTCCTTCCTAAAAGTAAGGTATCGAAAACTGTCATATAGTTTCCGTTGGATTTTTGAGGGACGTAGCCAATATATTTAGCCAACTGGGAGTTGTCCATCTCCCTTATATCGAAGTTGTCTATCAGGACAGTGCCCTTCTTAGGTGTTAGTATCCTGTTTATACACTTAAGTAGGGTAGATTTACCTGCGCCGTTTGTTCCCAATATGGAAAATACCTCTCCCCTCTCTACCTCAAAGGAGACACCTTTTAGGATCTCCCTACTTCCGTAGGAGAATTTTACACCGTTAATGGAGAGTTTCATATGGATCACCTTTTACTGTACATCCTCAACAGTAGATAGAGAAACATAGGGGTACCGAGGAAGGAGGTAAGTATTCCCACTGGTAATACTATAGGAGATATTAAAGTTCTTGCCAGTATATCTGCAGATAACAACAGTACTGAACCGAAGAGAAAGGATAGAGGTATGAGAAACCTGTAATCTCCTCCAACTAAGATCCTAACAATATGAGGAGATATCAACCCGATGAAACCTATTATACCTAAGAATGCAACATTTACAGCAGTTAGTAGGGAGGAGAGTAGCATACTCCACATTCTGATATCCTCTATATTCACCCCAAGGGATTTTGCCACCTCATCCCCTGCCTCCAATGCGTTGTAATCCCATCTCCTCCATATGAAGTATATCGAGGTAATTAGAAGGATAATTAACATAATATAGATGTCACTCCAGGTAGCCCTGCCGAGATCCCCAAATGTCCAATAGACCATTGCAGCAAGTTCCAACTCGTCGGAGAAGTACTGTATAAACATAGTTCCCGCCGTAAAGAGGGAACTTAGTGCAACCCCTGAGAGTATCATAGCCTCAGGTGTAAGGTTCCTTATTTTCGCCAGTGTTAGTACTGCCATAACACATCCTAGGGCCCCCAAGAATGCGAAGATGGTTATAACGTATGGACCTCCTATCCCTGTACTTAAACCGAAGAGGAGTATTGCTACACATGCACCAAACATGGCACCATGGGATACTCCCATAGTAAATGGAGAGGCTAAGGGATTCCTAAGGACACACTGCATAACAGCACCTGCCACAGATAGGGAGGCACCTGCAATAATCGCAGATAGGATCCTCGGAAGTCTCATATTCCATACTACCAACTGTTGGTATCTATTACCACCTCCAAGGAGGGTGTTGATAACCTCATTAACTGATAACCTGTAATCCCCTATAGCGAGGGCGAAGAGGGAGAGTAAAAGTAGAGATAGTATTAAAATTCCCCCTAAGAAGATCTTTTTAAGTATGTACCTCCTGTACTCCTCCCTCATTTTTATCCCCTACCTTTTTAGCAACTACGATCTTAGTATCCCTGTTCAGATCGTAACCTAGTATATCCTCTAAACTGACAACTTCGAGAACCTCAAAACCTATCTCCTCTAAGAACCTTATATAGTCCTGGAATTGGAGACTTCTCTCAAAGGAGTACCTAAATTTTTTCTTCTTATATCCCTTAAATTCGAAGAAGTTCCACTCTATATTATCTAGGATGTCCCCAATATCTTCAGAGGTGGGAAAACTCTGTTTATTTACGAATAAACCTCCTACCTTTAGAGCCCTGTATATCTTCTCTATAATAACAGGATCCCTACCTCCAGGGTTGTAGGAGGAGAAAACTATATCGTAATCCCTCCCGATATCGTCCTTATAGAAATCCCCCTCAATTGTAAAGACATTCTTCCCATTGTACTTCCTTATGTAGTACTCCGTCACCTTTACAACCCCTGGAAGATCGAAAACGTAACACTTCAAGTCCTTATTTACCATGGAAAAACCTATACTGTAGAGGCCATGTCCCCCTCCAATATCCAAAAGTTTTTTAGCCCTTTTAAACTCCTCAAATTTTGACAGGTATTCAACAGTCTTCTGCAACTCCCAACATTTACACTCCTCCGCCATTACCTTAACAACCTCTGAAAAGAACTCCCTTTCATCAACTACCATCTTATTTCTTAGGACATCTCCATCTCTCCAATGTTCAAGTCTTTTAAACATACTCTTAATTGGAGTTAGATA
The DNA here is from genome assembly GCF_003351865.1 of Methanofervidicoccus sp. A16. Taxonomy (NCBI): domain Archaea; kingdom Methanobacteriati; phylum Methanobacteriota; class Methanococci; order Methanococcales; genus Methanofervidicoccus; species Methanofervidicoccus sp. A16. The sequence continues at coordinate 786,667 of NZ_CP022242.1, forward strand.
GGAGTACTGAGAATCCCTTTTTAAGTACAGTTGAACTATCTTGGAGTTTTTATATAGGGTATCTCCATCCTCCAATTTTTTATCAAGTAGGCCTATTTTATTCAGCGCCTCCAAGGTATGTTCAAGGAGTACCTCATCACATCCTATCTCCTTAGCAACCTCCTTAGGAGTTTTAAAGTCCTCAAGGTGTTCAAAGATCCCAAGATCTATGGCAGATCTTAGAAGGTAGAGTAACCTTGTCTTTGTGTATAGATCCTGTAGTAGATGGTATAACTCCTTTGGACTAACTTCAGGAGGTTTAAGTAGTTCCATAATATCCCTGAATAATAATATTTTTTGTAATTATAATAAAAATTATTATTTTTATATTAATTTTATTACGAAGAAATAAAAAATGAAATTTACTCCTCACTGAAGTTCAACCTCTTAAACCCTCCCCAGAAGTTCTTCATATCTTTATAAACCGGCTTACCTACTAAGAATGTATATATCTCGTCTGCCTTCTTCTCTGGATCTACATCCTTAAATCTATCTGGATAGAGGACCTTTCCAACGTAGTAGGCATCTGCAAGGGCGGTTCCAATGTTTGTAGTGTAGAAGTTGTAGGGCAATAAGCCATAAACCTCTCCATTCTGGAAGGCTTTCAATGAGTTGTAGAACTCTGGATTTTTCTTATAGTCCTGAAGGACTAATTTTAAACCTCCCTCGTCTATGAATATAACATCAGGATCCCACTGTAATATCTGCTCCTTACTGACAAACACATGTCCCTCTTTGTTTAATTCATCAACAACATTTTTTGCATTCACTGCAACAAAGGGAGGATACTTACACATGGTACTGTCAATACCCCTCGCACCTTTGAAACCTACACCTCCCATATATACCCTGGGCTTCTCATCCTCAGGTATATCTTTAGTCCTCTCCTGTAGATCCCTTAGAGTATCATTTATAAAGTTTATAACATCTTTAGCCCTCTTTTCCCTGTTCAGAATTTTCCCAGCAAGTTCTAAGGATCTAAATAGTTCCCTATCGTTAAACGTGGCCAACTTCCCATAACTTAGTACAACTACGGGAATCCCTGTTCTCTCCTGCAACTCCTCAACGTCCTCTTTAGGCATATAGGTTACAAATATAACATCTGGATTTACCTTGAGTATCGCCTCAGGGTTAGGCTTTGGAGAGGGTCCCCCCTGTCCAATGGTTGGTAGATCTGCAAGTTCAGGGTGGGCTATCCTGTAGGGCCTTCCCCAAGGGATCCATTCTTTTTCCGCATTTTCAACTCCAACAACCTTATCTGTGGCATTTAGATAGACTATCAACCTTAGACATCCTGGGCCACAACAGACAATTCTCTCAACGTTCTTTGGAACCTCTACCTCCCTGTTGTAGAGATCTACTATTTTTACAGTGTTTGAATTCTCACTTACGTTGTTATTTATACATCCACAAATTCCCAATACTAGAATTACAGATATTATTCCCAGGAGTAGTCTTGGTATCTTAAATGCCATGATATCACCTATATTATAAATTAAGTAATATTAATAATTAATATTAAAAATCTTGGATTGGATATTACAAAACATGTATAAATATTTTTTTGTTATTAAAAAAATGAAAAAATCTTTTTGAGAACCCTCCCTAATTGACCTTTTATAATTTAAAAATAAAATTAAACTTAAAATATGTGAAATAATACTCATAGAAACGCCTAAAATTAATGAAAGACTTTATTTGAACAGATCATTTAATATAATAAAAAAGTATATATATCTTAATTATAATATCTAACATCGTTGTAATTACTCTTTTTTAATTATATTTTTAAATCCAATTCCTCTTTTCTCTATAATTTTTTAAGGTGATAAATTGTATAAAGTGGTGACTATCTCCGATATTGTTAGGGTACCTCCAAATATGTTTGGAAACCTCCTTGAGGAGAGCATACACAATATACTGGTAGAAAAATACGAAGGTATCTTAGATAAAGATATAGGTCTTATCCTCTCAATTGGGGACGTTAAGGAGATAGGTGAAGGTAAGGTAATATATGGGGACGGTGCAGCTTACCATCCTGTGGTTTTCGATGCTTTATGTTATATTCCTGAACTTTACGAGGTTGTAGAGGGAGAAGTTGTAGATGTTGTAGAATTTGGTATATTTGTAAGGTTAGGTCCCTTAGACGGTCTAGTCCATATATCTCAGATTATGGATGATTATGTCTCCTACGACCCGAAAAACGAGAGGATGGTGGGAAGAGATACTGGAAAGGTTGTGAAGAAGGGGGATATAGTTAGGGCAAGGATTATAGCGGTAAGTTTGAGGGAGACTAAAAAGAGGGGAAGTAAGATAGCCCTAACGATGAGACAGCCAGGATTGGGAAAGTTAGAGTGGATAGAGGAAGAGAAGAAAAAGAAAAAATTGCAGGTGGTTAAGTAGGTGATCCGATGAAGGCCTGTTTGAAGTGTAAGTACTTAACAGATAAAGATAGGTGTCCTATATGCAACTCTGAGGTGTCGGAGAACTGGAGGGGTTTATTGATAGTATTAGATCCTCTCAAATCTGAAATAGCGAAAAAGGTTAAGATAGACATCAAGGGAAAGTATGCATTGAGTGTTAAATAGAGTAGGGAAACTCATGTATGCAATTACCCAGGAGTTGAGGGAGATACTTAAAAGACCCTTTGGAAAAGTATATAAAGAATTACCTTATATAAATGGAAAGGTTATCTCCATTGGAGACATTACTACCAAGAATCTCTTATCTAAGAATATTGTACCTCATCTTTCCATTTTTGACTTAAAAACTAGGAGAAATATACCTGTCTCTATAGAGCATAGATTTAAGAGGGTATTTAAAGTTAAAAATCCTCCAGGATGCATATCTGACGAGGCTATGGAGATGATCAGGTATCTCTCCAAGATAGAGGAAGGAAATATAGCCTTGAAAGTGGATGGTGAGGAGGATCTTTTAGCACTACCTGTTATAAAGTACTTTCCCTATGGTACCTATGTACTTTATGGACAACCTGATATGGGTGTAGTGGTACTAAAGATAGATGAAGATTTAAAGGAGATGGTAAATAAAATATTTTCACTTATGATAAAGAAGTAAATAGGTGATAAGATGGAGATTGAAGTACTATCTGAGAGAGAAAACCCCCTGTTAAATAGGAAGGAAATCAGATTTTTAATAAGATATGAAGGTTCAACACCTACTATAAAAGATGTAAAGTTGAAAATAGCAGCGATGTACAATGTAGATAAAAACTTAGTGATTGTAGATAAGATAGACCAGGAATTTGGTAAGATGGAGTCCAAATGCTATGTAAAGATATACTCTGACGAGAATTCTATGAAAATGATAGAGAAAAAATCCACCTTGGAGAAAAATAAGATAGATGAGGAAAAAGAGGGTGAGGGTGAGAACAATGGCTAAACACCAGAATGTCCAGAAGTACAAGTACTATAAAATTGAGGATGGTAAGGTAGTAAGGTTGAAGAAAACATGTCCAAGATGTGGCCCTGGAGTATTTATGGCAGAACACTTAAATAGGTACGCCTGTGGAAGATGTGGATATACAGAGTGGAAAAAACCGGAGAAGAAGCAAAGTTAATTTTTTTAATTTTTTTAATAATAATTATTATAATAAGATAATTAATAAGATAATTAAGGATAATATTATGGAAGGGAGTTTAGCCATCTACAGGGGACTTAAAGACAGTAATATAGATTTTATCACCGGTGTGCCCTGTGTCAATCTGAAGAACCTCATATCTCTTGTAGAAAAAGATAGCGATCTAACATACATACCTGCCACCAGGGAGGAGGAGGCGATTGGACTCTGTGCAGGGGCTCATCTTGCAGGTAGGGGATGTGCTATTCTTATGCAGAACTCAGGCCTTGGAAACTCTATAAACAGTATAGGCTCCCTATGTAAGGTTTATCAGATACCTATACTATTTATAATAAGTCATAGGGGCGATCTAAAGGAGAAGATACCTGCACAAGTTCCTATGGGGAGATGGACTAAGAAACTCCTTGATACTGTAGAGGTGCCCTACTACTGTCCAAAAACTCCAGAGGAGGCTTACAAGATCATCAAATATGGAGTAGATTATGCCCATGTTATAGGATATCCTGTTGCAGTGCTCTTTGATGCTCTCTATTGGGAGTACGATTATAAAGAATAAAGTTAACGGTGAAATGTTATGAAAATAAAGGTAGGTGTCCTAGGGGCCACTGGAAGTGTTGGACAGAGGTTTGTCCAACTACTTAAGGACCATCCCTTCTTTGAGTTGGAGGTACTTGCAGCCTCTGAGAGAAGTGCAGGTAAGAGATACTCTGAAGCATGTTATTGGTACCTCCCAGAACCTATACCTGAGGACATAGGTGAAAAGATAGTTATTCCTACAGATCCAGATCATGAGGCATTTGAGGATGTGGATATCGTTTTCTCAGCCCTACCTTCAGATCTGGCAAGGGAGTTAGAACCTGAATTTGCCAAAAGGGGCAAGTTGGTTTTTTCCAACGCCTCTGCCATGAGGATGGAGGAGGACGTTCCCTTAGTAGTACCTGAGGTAAATCCTGAACATTTTGAGGTGTTGGAGATCCAGAGGGAGAATAGGGGATGGGATGGAGGTATAATCACCAATCCTAACTGTTCCACAATCTGCGCTGTTATTACCTTGAAACCTATAATGGATAAATTTGGCGTAGAGATGGTGAATATTACAACGATGCAGGCTGTCAGTGGAGCAGGGTATTGGGGAGTTCCATCTATGGCCATCTTGGATAACATAATCCCATATATTAAGAATGAAGAGGAGAAGATGGAGACTGAAAGTTTAAAGATACTTGGGGATTTAAAAGATGGTAAGTTCCACTACGCCAACTTCAAGATAGGGGTATCCTGTAATAGGGTTCCTGTAATAGATGGCCATTTGGAGAGTATATTTGTTAAGACTGTAGAGGATGCAGAGCCTGAGGAGATAGTAGAGGTTATGGATAACTTCGATCCCTTAAAGGACTACAACCTCCCAACCTATGCGAAACCTATTGTTATTAGAAGGGAGATAGATAGGCCTCAGCCAAGGTTGGACAGGGATAACGGTAGAGGTATGTCTATTACAGTGGGAAGGGTTAGAAGGGATAACATATTTACAGTGAAGTATATGGCTTTGGAGCATAACACGATTAGAGGGGCTGCAGGGGCAAGTATATTGAATGCAGAACTTTATATAAAGAAGTATCTTTAAATCATTTTTATAGAAGATAATCTATTTTTTCAGTGCTCATTGCAATTAACAGGTGTTTATTTCTTTGTTTTTATCATAATTTTACACATATAATTTAAAATAATAATTAGAATAAAAATAATAAAAAAGAAAAAATTTGTATCCTGTTCTTCTAGTTCTAATGTATGGGGAAAGATATTGGCAAATTTTACTACTTTCTACTATTTCTTTATACCTAATTCTTTATTTAGTGCTTCAAGATTTCTATTTTTAAAATTTTAATTTATATTTATTATTTAATACCCCAGTTCCCATTAAGATTGTGATTAAAAAAATAATAATAAAAATAATTATTATAATAAAAAATAATAAAAATCTTAAGAGGAGTAATAAAATAAACCTTCATTCCCACCAAAGTAAGATTTAGATAATAAAAAAGATAATAAAATTAATAATAGCAACCTGCTAAGAAGGATCTGCTCTATTTCCATATATCTTATAGCATCCCAGAAGAAATATTATTTATTCTATTTTGATTTTAACACCTTCCTTTTATACTTTATTAATAATTATTATTGTTATTCTTATCAGAATTTTTTTGATAGGAATAAAATTAATAAAATAAAAATAAAATAACTTTTTCTTTCTATATTGGACACTGGATAAACAAGTAGGATTGCTACCTTAGATCCCACCAAGTAGTGATTAAAAAAAAACAATGAAAATAATCAATATAAAACCCATATAAATACCCTTAGGATCTTTCTGAACACTTAGGTAAGATAGGAGATCTTATTCTGGTATCCACTATATTAGAAGATATTCAGAGGACTATCTCCTCCAATCTTCATTTTAAAATTTTGTATCTAGGATAATAGAAGTTTTTTATTTTTAATTTCTTCTAATTTTTTAATTATTATAATTTTATTGATCATTATTATTTTTAAACTATTTTTTTGATGGGAACTAGGTTATTTTATATTATAGTTTATCATAATTATTATTTTATTTATAAAGGTAAAGAATAAAAAACACTTTACTTCTGCAATATCTCCACCTTATTTTTATGTCCAACGATCACCTTATCCACCTTTGTAAAGATACCGTTCTCCACAACCCCAGGTATAGTATTTAACTCCCTCTCCACCTTCTCAGGATCCTTTAGATCTATGAATACATCTATTATCATATTACCGTTGTCTGTAATTACCGGACCCCTCTTCCTTTCAGCCATTCTTATAGAGGGAGCTGCATCCCTCTTAAGTAACTCCTTTAGAACAAAGGGATATGCGCAAGGTAGTACCTCCAAAGGTACAGGTGTCTTATCTCCCAATACCTCCACAACTTTACCACTATCTACTATAACCACAAACTCCTCTGCAAAGTAATCTACTATCTTCTCCATCGTATGACAGCCCCCTCCTCCCTTTATGAGACTTAGAGATCTCCTTTCAACCTCGTCGGCACCATCTACTGCAATATCTATAACATCACACTGATCCAGGGACACTATCGGTATCCCATTTTTGATGGCTAACATACGGGACTCAAAGGATGTAGGTACTCCAAATACACTTAACTCCTCCTCTGCGATCCTCCTACCTAACTCCTCTATAAATATATTTGCAGTTGTACCTGAACCTAAACCTACTATCATACCGTCTTTTATAAGGTTAAGGGCCTCCCTTGCTGCCATGTACTTCTCCTGTTCAGAGTTTGTAGTTTTTGACTTCGATCTTCTACCCTTAGCCATACCTATCCCCCTATAATCTAACTGGAATTCCTTTATTTGACAGATACTCTTTAATTTCTCTAATAGAGTACTCCCTGTAGTGGAGAATACTTGCCATCAATGCAGCGTCTGCCTTTCCATATTCAAAAGCCTCATATATATGTTCCAGTGTTCCACAACCTCCACTTGCTATAACAGGTATCCCAACGTTCTCAGACATCAACCTCGTTAACTGGATATCGTAGCCCTTCTTAGTACCGTCTGCATCTATACTGGTAAGGAGTATCTCTCCAGCCCCTAACTTCCACACTCTCTTACCCCACTCTATGGCATCTATCCCTGTCTCTTTTCTACCTCCATATATATAAACCTCAAACCAACAGTACCTATCCCCAACCTTTACAATGTTTTTACCGCTCTCCCTGGCAGTATCTAATTCTTCTCCTTCTACGTATCTCCTCTTTGCATCTATGGCAACTACAACACACTGGGACCCAAATATCTCACTGGCCTCCTTAATTAATTCTGGATTCTTAACTGCAGCAGTATTGACAGATACCTTATCTGCACCTGCCCTAAGTAGTCTCCTGAAGTCTTCAACTGTCCTAACACCTCCACCAACAGTTAGAGGTATAAATACCTGTTCTGCAGTCCTCTCAACGAGATCTATCAGTATATCCCTCTTCTCGTAGGATGCAGTAATATCTAGAAATACCAACTCATCTGCACCCTCTTCATCGTATACCTTAGATAACTCTACAGGATCTCCTGCATCCCTAAGATGGACGAATTTAGTTCCCTTTACCACTCTGCCCTCTTTTATATCTAGGCAGGGGATTATCCTCTTCGTTAAGATTTTATCACCTTCTGAGAATATATTTATACAAATTAATAGATATACACCATTTGTATACTCTAAATAAAAACATGTGAAAAAAGTATATTGCTCTTTTTTATTTTCCATTTTTATTTTTTTAATTTTTATTATATTTATTATAAAAATATTAATTAGAATCATAAAAGAATTTTATAATGAAAAATTTTACTAAATACTACCTTAGTGCTCAAAGACACTCTATTGGTGATATTACTATTTATCTAATCTATTGTGAAATATTATTACTTCTTTTAAAGAGATTATTAAACATGTATTTATACTTTCATTAAATAAGTGAAGTTATAACAACGTTAGCGGGATAAAAATGTTAATAGAGAGCATCATTTCAGGGAGTAAAAAAGTACTGGAGACAACTAAAGATATCTTAAAAGACAAAGAAGATAATATAAAAGTAGGCTATCCAGGAACTAACTACAACCTCCCAATTATCTACGGTCTCTTAGGGAGAAAAATTGAGAGTGTTAAAGACCTAAAAGAGTTAATAAACTCCTTGGAAATTAAAGAGGAACCTACATTGGAGAACGCCCTCGAGGATGGAGTTATAACCCTAATATGTGCAGAGGCCATAGAGTCCCTTAAATACGCCTTGGAAAAGGAACCTTACAAGCCTCCTTACACAGGTTTTATCCCAGATGAGGTTTTAAGGGATTTGGGAGTGCCGTTGGTGGAGGGTAAGATTCCTGCCATCCTTGTGGTAGTTGGTAAGGTAGGTGATAAGGAGAAACTGAAGAAACTTATAGAGGATATCCAAAAGAGGAATATATTGGGCCTCTTCATCGGCGAGATCGTCCAGGAAATGATATCCTTAGGTATAGAGTTTGGTTTAGATAAACTCCTTGTTCCTGTTGGAAAGGATATCACCTCTGCCATCCATGCTGCAAACCTTGCAATAAGGGCTCCTTTGATATATGGAGGTATAGAACCTGGTAAAAGTGAGGAGATCGTGGAATACATAAAAAATAGGGTACCTGCTATTGTAGTGGCTTTAGGACCTTTAGATGATATCGCCCTTGCAGTGGGAGGGGGATGTATTAAGGCAGGGGTTCCAGTGATCACCAACAACGAGGTACCTGAGATTAAAGGAACTTTAGAATCCTCAGATATTGAGAACATTGTAGAGAATGCCCTAAAGATGAAGGGAATTGAGGTGAAGGTTGCAGAGTACGATGTTCCAGTATCTGTAGGTCCAATGAATGAAGGGGAGAGGATAAGGAAACCTGACATGTACGTAGAACTGGCAGGGCCTAAATCCTACGGTTGTGAGTTAGTTCTGATAAAGAAAGATGGAGAGGATGGAGTAGAGATAGTCGGAGAGGATATAGACAGTGTAGAGGAGGGCAGTACTATGCCCTTTGCCATAGTTGTAGAGGTGGCGGGAGAAGGCTTAGAGGAGGATATTGCAGGGGTATTGGAGAGGAGAATCCATGAGTTCTTCAACTACATAGAGGGAGTTATGCATCTAAACCAAAGGGACAACGTTTGGATAAGGATCAGTAAGGATGCCTTTAACAAGGGACTGAGGTTAAAACACATAGGAGAGGTTATAAGAGTTCTCTTTAAGGAGCACTTCCCAATAATAGAGAAGTGTCATGTAAAAATAATAACAGATCCTGAGAAGGTTAAAGAGACTGTAGAGATGGCCAGGGAGGTATACAAAAAGAGGGATGAGAGGGCGAGATCCCTATCTGAGGAGGATGTAGATGTCTTCTACGGATGTATCATGTGCCAGAGTTTCGCACCTACTCATGTATGTATCATAACTCCAGATAGGCCGTCCCTCTGTGGAAGTATAAACTACTTCGATGCAAGGGCTGCCGCCAAGATGGATCCAGAGGGCCCTATCTTCGCCGTTGAGAAGGGAAGATGTCTAGATAAAAACTTAGGGATATACGAGGGGGTAAATGAGACGGTGCAAAATACCTCGGGAGGTGCTATAGAGGAGTTTGCCCTTCACAGTGCCCTAGTAAAACCATGTACCTCCTGTGGATGCTTCGAGGCTATAGTGTTCTACATCCCAGAGGTTGACGGTTTCGGTGTAGTACATAGGCACTTCAAGGGGGAGACACCTTATGGAATGAAGTTTTCCGCTATTGCAGGCCAGTGTAGTGGAGGGAAACAGGTGGAGGGGTTTGTAGGTATTGCAATAGAGTATATGAGGTCTCCAAAGTTTCTCCAGGGAGATGGTGGATGGAACAAGATAGTATGGCTCCCAGCGGAGTTGAAGGAGAGAGTAATAGACGCCATACCTGAGGATCTAAGGGATAAAATAGCGACAGAGAAGGATGTATCCTCTATAGAGGAACTTCAAAAGTTTTTAACTGAGAGGGGGCATCCTGTAGTGAAGGGTAAGGAGAAGGAAGATACTTCTGATGATGTTGTAGAGGAGAGAGAGACAACCACAGAGGAACCTATTGCACCTACACCTTGTGGAATAACAGTTTCGCCGATAAGTCTTATACCACCTAATACAAAGGTGGTACTAAAGGGGATAGTTCTAAAGGCAAAGGAAATAGTAATACTCCCAGGTCTTAGGGGGCCTAAATAAATTTATTCTTTATTTTTCTTACATTAATGTTTCTTCTTATTTTTTTCTTATATTTGCTAGTTATAGATATTATAGAAATTAAAAAAATAATTAAAAATATAAATATAGAGATTATAAAAATTGAAATAAATTAATGAAAAAAGGAAATAGAATATTAATCTATCTGTATCCCCAATGTTTCCAAAAAACTATAAATAGGGGTGGGGAGTTCTGTTGCAATATAAGGAACGTCTAAGAGTTGTAATTAAATGAATATAAATATCAATCCCTGTTGCGAGAAATATTCAGAAAATATGTAGATATTGCATCTATTTTTGTTTAATACTCTATATTTAAGACAAATTAAGAGTTTTTATTTAACTTATTAATTTATTCGCTATTTTTTATAATTATTTTTATAATAATTATTTTTTATTAAAAAATTTTTTAATGAGAACTATACTAATATACCTTCTCTAAAAATTCCATTATCATCAAAATATAAAATTAGGTGAAATCTGTGAAACACTTTCTTGGAAAGATCCATCTAAGATGGTGTAAATACTGTAATCTCCCAGTGTTGGATAAAACCTGTAACGTATGTAAAAGAGAAACTGTCCAGGTAAAGATAACACCTCCAGGAGACGTTAGACCTGGGTTTCCAAAGGATATAGAGATGATAAACAACATCTTAAAGGATCAATTTAACGTTCAAGAAGATATATTCAAAAATAGGATAGTACTGCTGAATAAGACTCCTGGAGTAGACTATATGAAGGAGATTATCTTAGATGGTACAGTCTTCGCTATTCTGAAATATGATGTTGAAAAGAGTAATTGGACAATACTACCTACTGTAGAGGGGGCACGTAAAATAATAAATGCAGGAGGTTTTAAGAAAATAGTTGGAATTAGAAAAGACGTTGTACCTTACATATTAGAGAGACATGCCTCAGTTTTAAGGCCTGGAGTGGTGTATTTTTCCCAGGATATTAGGGAAGGAGACGAGGTTATAGTTCTAGTTATGGATGAAAATGAGGAGGACTTTAAAGACACCCAGGTTTTAGGTGTGGGGAAGGCGAGGATGGGTTATCAGGAGGTGATGAAGAGAGATAAGGGTATGGTAGTTAAAATAAGGCATGCTGAAACTCCTAAGGAGGCTACTTATTTAAGAGAAACAGGAGATTTAAAAGAATCTATAGATAAGATGATTCAGGCCAATGAACATGTTATTGAAAAATATGAGAAAGAGGCCATAGGGTTTATGAGAAACACTGTAGAGAGGATAAAAAAACCTGTAGTTATAGCATACTCCGGAGGTAAAGACAGTCTCACAGTACTACTGTTATCTTTGAAGGCATTTAGAGACAGAGGAATTGAATTTGACGTGATATTTGTAGATACTGGGCTGGAATTACCTGAAACCTTGGAGAACGTAGAGGAGGTGGAGAAAAGGTACAACCTAGAGATGATCAAGATAGAGTCTGAAGACTTCTGGGAGAAACTTGAGGAGTATGGTCCTCCTGGAAGGGACTATAGGTGGTGCAGTAAGATATGTAAGATGAAACCTGTTGAGAGATTTATCAGAAGTAGATACAAAGACGGCTGTTTAACCTTTGTAGGTCTTAGAAAGTACGAATCTATAAACCGTTCAAAAAAACCACGTATCTGGAAAAGTAAGCATATTAAGGGCCAAATACAGTGTGCTCCAATACTCCACTGGTCTGCTATGCACGTGTGGCTGTACCTTTTTAAAAATAAAGCACCTTACAATAAAGTTTACCAGTTAGGTTTTGACAGGGTGGGATGTTATATCTGTCCTGCCATGGAACTTGGAGAGATAGAGTTGATTAAGAGGTACTACCCTCAACTTTGGGAGAGGTGGGAGAGATATTTAAGGGAGTATGCTAAGAAAAATAACCTAGATGAGGAGTGGGTTAAAGGAGGTTGGAGATGGAGATATAGGGAGCAGTAAATTTTTAGTTTATACATGTGCATCTGTTTAATAAGGAACTTTGATTCATTTCTAATTCATTTCTACCAGTATTATTTTATGGCAGATGTTTTTCAAAAGATAGAATTTCTACTTCTTTTAATTAACTTAGGGCTCCTCAAGTATTTAAAAAATTAAAATTAAAATAATTATTATTTAAATAAGAATTAAAAGAAAAATCAAAACCTATACCCAATTTTTGTTTCCCAAGTACTGGGATAAACATTATAAGATCGTATCATTGATAATTGGTATATGAAAGATAGGTAAATCACTTTTTACTGTAAAACTAAAGTCATTTTCCCTTCCACCGTTCAACAAATTCTTATAAATTACTTTTTTATTTCGTAACCATTTTTTACAGAATTTTTTAAATCTTATCTTTTTATTAAAGAGGATCAAAAATTTAAATTTTACCATATTTATATATACAATTCCTTTTTAATATAAGAGAACTAAATTATTAATAATATTAGAACAATAGTTATCATTAAAATTAATATAACAGGGGTCAGTATGCCAAAGATGATACTACCTCCAAGGTTAACTATGGCGTTAGGGGGGTATATAAGGGAGACTATAGTACCCTACAGTGAGGAGGAGGCAGAGGCTTTTCCCTACAGGAATGTAATAGTAGGGAATCCTACAGATGAACCTATTAAGATAGAAGTTCCAGTTTACGACAAAGGATGGATAGAGAGGCATAGGAGATTGGGACTTATAGTTGTACCTGTTAAGGCTGAGGATGACTTTGTAGGTCTCTTTAATATGGTGAGGGAGAAGGTAAGGAGATCTAAATAAAAATATTAAAGGGTGCCTAAATGACTATAAAGGGAGTACTATTCGATTTAGATGATACCCTCTACGATTCTACCACCTTTGTAGATAGGGCCAGAAGAGAGGCCATAAAGATGATGATAGATGCTGGATTGAATGCCACAGAGGAGGAGGCCTATAATATCCTCCAGAGAATAATTAAACAGAAGGGCTCGAATTATGGTCACCATTTTGACGATCTAGTCAAGGCTATAGAGGGACAGTACAATCCTAAGATAGTTACCATGGGCATTATTACCTATCACAACGTTAAATTTGCCCTCTTGAGGCCCTATCCAGATACTATAAAAACTCTCATAGAGTTAAAAAAGATGGGACTAAAGTTAGGGGTGGTTACAGATGGTATTACTATAAAACAGTGGGAAAAACTTATAAGACTTGGGATTGCGGAATTCTTTGACGAGGTTATAACTTCAGAGGAGTATGGACTTGGAAAACCTAACATAGAGTTCTACAGGTATGCCCTTAAGAAGATGAATTTAAAGGGGGAAGAGGTTGTATATGTGGGAGATAGGATGGATAACGATATTATACCTGCCAGTAAGGTAGGTATGCACACCATAAGGATACTTAGAGGTAAATATAAAGATATGGAGGGTAAATGTAAATATGAAGTTAAAAGTTTAAAGGAGGTTGTGAATATAGTAAAAAAGTTAATGAAATAAGAAAAGAGTAGGTAGAATGAAAAAACTAAGTGATGCTATAGATGGAATTAAAGGATTGATAGCCTTTATGACTAGGATACCTGTGGGGAATTTCCACAGTGATCTTGAGGAAATTTCTAAGTATCTACTGTTTATACTGTTTATAGGAATGTTTATAGGGTTTTTAGGATCCCTTGTAGCCTTCCCATTTTACTATATTAAGGTGGAGTCACCTATTTTAGTAGGCACCTTGGTACTCTTCACTATGTTGTATATTCAGGGTTTTCACCATGTAGACGGGTTGGGAGATTATGGAGACGCCTGGATGGTAATGGGAGGTGCTAAGAGGAAGTTGGAGGTTATGAGAGATAAGTATATAGGTGTTGGTGCCCTTGTGTTTGTATTCTTTGTGGAGATGATCTCCTTGGCATCTATAGGCTACCTCTACTCTAAACTTCCATTTCTGACATTTTTGAAGTTGATGGTACTAACAGAGGCTTCTTCCAGGTTAGGGCTTCTAACCTGTGCATGTTGTGGTATTCCCTCTAAGGAGGGTACAGGGAGATACTTTGTCAAGAATACCAACGAGTACCATCTATCCTTAGGTTATCTCATAATGATGATACTCTCGTTTATTTTAGATATACCAAAGATTGGAGTGTTATGTTCTACTGTTGCAGTGTTCTTCGCTATGGCTGTTGCAAAGAGATCTAACAGTGAGATCAACTGTGTAACTGGAGATGTATTAGGTGCCACCGTTGAGATGACAAGGGCGGTGGTTTTATTAAGTGCATCCCTTGGTATAAATCTATATATATAATATATTGTAAAAAAATAAGAAATTATAATAAATTTTTTGGTGAGAATTATGATCGATAGAATTTTGGCAGATCTGAACAAGGTAGAAGGTATAAAGGGCTCAATGGTTGTAGGAAAAGATGGACTTGTAATAGCAGCCCAGATGCCCTCTGGGATAGATGTAGAGTTAATAGGTGCAATGGCCTCTGCAGCCTATGGTTCCGCTGAGAGGACAGCATCTGAGATAAACCAGGGAGCACTACAACAGATGATGATAGAAGGAGAACACGGTAAAACACTTATGACTGATGCAGGAGAGGGTATATTGGTGGTACTTACAGATGCCAATGTAAACCTAGGACTGATAAGATTGGCCATGAAGAGGAGTACAGAGAAGGTTAAGAATGCTCTGTAATGATTTTTACAGTATCTTTTTAAGTGTATCTATTATATCATAGACATCCTCGGTAGAGAGGGAGTGAATATCAACCTTCTTCATCTCAAGTACTATACCTTTTTTTAATATCCTTTCATATATGGGGCATTTGGTGATGAAGGATTTTCCGTTATCCAACTTTATAACTTCATTTACTCTTTTTGACACTTCTCTTGGATCCTCATGTTCCACAAACACACAGACACCTTCTTTACCTCTAAAGTATGCTCCTTCTAACTCCTCCTTTAAAATATTACAGTATTCTACCAACCTCCTATAGGTCTTCCTCGCATTGAGGGCCTCCTCCTTCATAAGACCGTATATATTCATTACCTTGAAGGCTTTTAAGAGACTCTTTAACTCATCTATCTTCCCATTATCCCTGAGAAGATCTCCTATTTTTTTATTTATCCCTATGAATCCTCCATACTCACAGTTTATTATCTTGGGAGATCCTGTTGAGCAAACTACTATATCTCCATATCCGCAGGCTCCTCCTACACCTCCAGAGGCATCCTCTACAAGTATCACATCCATATCTTCACATACCTTTTTTATCTCCTCCATAGGTTGGCGTACTAAGTAGCCTCCAAGGGTTGTTAAGAATAGGGCATAGATATCATTCTTCCTTAAGACATCCTCCAGTGTACTTGGATCCACCACACCTAAGTTAGTTTTAAGTTTAACAACGTTAAATTTAAACATTTTTGGATACTCTAAAAAACCTCTCCATCCTCCCATATCAGGCACTAAAATATTTTCACATTTCTTTTTTTCAAAACTTTTCAGTATGTAGGATGCCATATATAATCCGGCGTTTCCAGAGGGTAGGATAGAGATATCCATCTCGTATTTAAGGAAGTCGTTTATAACAGTTATCAACTCTTTAAGATTTCCTTTAGATTCAAACAAACCTCTTAGGGAGGGTTTTCTATGCGGAAGTATCATGGAACCACCAGTTTTTATTATATTTATAATATTGTTAGGAATTATTATCCCAAATTAAAAATTAAGATTGTTAATGATCAAGATTGGTTATATAATTAAAAAGAAGTTAATTTTATCTTGCTTTCTGGAAAATGTTTTTGTATATGTTGTTGTATATTATAAAAAATAAGATAAACTTTTCTTAATCCTTCTCTATTATATGGATGGAGTCCTTTATACAGGAAAAGACAATCAGGAGTGTTTTTTTACTTTTATTTTGTTTTTTATCTCTTTAAAAGTGGTTAAATACCTTTTGGATAGAAATAAATATTATCTCTTTGATACTTCCTGAAACACTAAAAAATAGAGAATAATCATTCCAAAATTGTTATAATAAATTTATTAAAATTATTATTATAGACTAATATTTTTTAGTTATATTCTTAATTTTTTATTTTTCTTTTATTACTTTTACTTTTAAAATATTACTTTAATAAGAATAAAATTTAATTAAATAGAAAAATCTTAAAAATTGGTAGGAAGGTAAAAATAAGTAAAAGTAAATCTCGTGGCTATTATCTTCTCATTATTTAGTATACCTAATAGTTTAGAATTATTTTAATTAACCCTAGTTCCCATCAAAAGGATAGTTTAAAGAATAATAAAAATAATTATAAAAATAATAAAAATAATAAAAAGAATTTAAAATAAAAACTTCTATCATCCCAGATATAAAATTTTAAAAATAATATTGAAGGAGAATGATCCTCTGTATACCTTCTAATACAGGGATTCAGAATAAGAATCTCCTATCTTATCTAAGTGTTCAGAAAGATCCTAGAATGTTTAATAGTTTTTATATATAGATTTTATACTGATTATTTTCATTATGATTTTTATTATAACAATTATTATTATTTTTCATTTTTTCATAGTTCTTTTAATCACTACTTGGTGGGAACTAAGGTTTTAATTAATTATTATTTAATTTTAATAAAATTTTTAATAATAATTCTTATTTTCATTAGGTTAGAAAATTTTTATAACCATTAAACCAATATATTCAAAAAATAATATATTATCCAACTAATCCCTTAGTGATACTTCTTAATCTCATCTATAATATACTGACAGGCTAAAAATGCCTCCTTTCTATGTCTTGCAAATACGTAGATAGAGGTTATTATATCTCCAACCTTTAAACAACCTATATTGTGGTAAACTACTACATCTATAATATCAAATCTCTCAAGAGCGTCCTCTAATATATTCTCTATCTCTTTAGACATATCATTTACAACTATCCCCTCTGAGGGCACCTTTTTTCCATCTACTATATCGTAGTTTCTTACATAGCCTGTTATAGATACATAGCAACCCATTTCACCCTTATATTTATCTATAAGTCTCTCTACAGTATCTTTAAATTCCTGATAGTTACTATACACCTTCATTCTAACACCACCTACAACCTATAGAAGTCCTTTGCATTTTTATATGTACTCTCTACTATCTTCTTACTCTCCAATCCTCTTTTCTTCATAAGTAATCTTGTTCTAGGAAGGGCATAGATATCTGATTTCAAACTCCCTAAATCACTACTTAGTATAAACTTCTTATCGTAGTTCTCTACAATTTCAACAGCCTCTTCTGGACTTATCTTCATAGGTTGTACTGTCAAACCAACATATACATCCATATCTATGAGATCTACAGTATCCCTATTTATGTGGTCTATCATTACCAGATCTTCCTCAATCTCTACCTCTTTAAGTATCTTTAGTATCTCCTGTAGAACTTCTCCTTTGTTCTTCTCCGGTGTATGGATAACTATAGGCATACTGTACTCCATCGCCAATTTAAGTTGCTCCCTTAGGAGATCTTTCTCATCATCCCTTAGATAGTGAAGCCCAGTTTCACCTATGCCCACAACGTTTTTATCCTCTAGGTATCTTGGCATCTCCTCTATCAACCTGTGCCACTCCTTTGGATATCCCATCGGATGTACTCCTATAGTCACCTTAACATCTATCCCTGCCATTGAACCTCTCTTAGTCTCCATCTTGATCAGTCTCTCCCAGTGATCGAGGTACACCTCTGGAACACTCATCCTATAGGGGTCGTGGGCACAGGTGATAACCATTTCCATACCACATAAGGCCATCTTCTCCAGATCTTCAAAACTTCTAACATCTAGGTGTGTATGGGCATCGATCATGGAAAATCACCAGTTGATTATAATTATCTCATTCCATTTTTAATCATAATTATAAAAATATTAATTTATATAAATTCCATCGGTGTATTATAAAATACTTTTTAACATCATCAAAGGAGTATTAAAGGGATCACTATGGATACAGAGATACTTAAAAGTTATCCACTATGTCATAGATGTTTTGGGAGATTATACGCCAAATTACTCCATACTTCAAATTACGAGAGAGGAAGATCTATAAAGATGGCAAAGGCCATTGAATTGGAGTCTAAATTGCACAATCTAAAGGAAAAATCTAAATGTGAAGAAGTGGAGGAAGAAATAGAAAAAATAAAAGAAGAACTATCTTACCTTTACAGAAGTGGAT
Organism: Methanofervidicoccus sp. A16; assembly: GCF_003351865.1. Taxonomy (NCBI): domain Archaea; kingdom Methanobacteriati; phylum Methanobacteriota; class Methanococci; order Methanococcales; genus Methanofervidicoccus; species Methanofervidicoccus sp. A16. The sequence goes on from NZ_CP022242.1 coordinate 805,281, forward strand.
TAACAGAGATAAGGGAGATCGAAAATGTAGAAGTGGTAGACAGTAGCAAATGTCCCTGGTGCAGAGGTATATTCCAGGAGGAAAACTTAGAAGAGATTCTGGAAAAAACTTTAAAGTTGTTAAGGGAGTACCAGTACGACACATTCCTAGTTGGTACTATACTCCCTAAATCTGTAAAAAAATTGGAGGAGAGTATAAAAACACCCTATATGGAGAGTATAAAACAGGAGTTCAACAGAACTATGGGAAAGTTGCTAGTAGAAAAAACATCTAAAACCGTTGATAGAGAAAATCCCGACATTGTTATCCTCATAAACCCGTATAAGAAGAAGGTAAGATTACAAGTTACACCTGTATATATAAAAGGAAGGTATAGAAAGTTAGTAAGGGGCATTCCTCAAACTAGATGGCCCTGTGGCTACTGTAAAGGAAAAGGATGTGAAAAATGCAACTACACTGGAAAGAAATACAGTACCTCTGTAGAGGAGATAATTGCAGAACCCTTCATGGAGGCCCTAAAAGGTAAAAGTGAGGCTTTCCATGGTGCTGGAAGGGAGGATATCGATGTAAGAATGCTAGGAGATGGGAGGCCCTTTGTCCTGGAGATAAGGAATCCTAAGATTAGGAAAGTAAACTTGGAGGAGATAAAAGAGAAGATAAACAGAAGTGGAATGGTTGAAGTACTTAACTTGGAGTACGGTAGCAAGAAGGATGTAATACTATTTAAAAATAAGCCCCATAAAAAGACATACTTGGCACTTGTGGAATGTGAGGAGGAAGTTTCCGATGAGGAACTTTCAGAGTTAGAGAAAAAATTGGAGAATTTAACCATCTACCAGAGGACTCCTCAACGTGTATCCCATAGAAGGGCTGATCTAGTGAGGATCCGTAAGGTATACAAGGTATGGGCGGAGAGGGTGGATCCTAAGAGGTTTAAACTCAAGATATACTGTGATGGAGGGTTGTATATAAAAGAATTAATCAGTGGAGACGAGGGAAGAACCACTCCTTCAGTTTCAGAGATTCTTAATAAAAAATGCGTATGTAAAGAGTTAGATGTTTTGAAGGTTCATGATGAATAACATTATCTTTATTGCTAATATGTAGTAGTTATTCTAGTTGTTATCAAGACAAAAAATAATAATTAAAAAATAATTAATAAAAAAATAGAAAAAAGATTAATAAAAGAAATAAAAACTCTTCTTAAAGGATGGATTGATAAAAATCTCCAGTTTTTCTAGTATGCAGAATAATTTAAGAGACAAAGATTATATTTTTTTATTTTTTTACCATATTTTGTCTTTTTTAGGTATTAACACTTTTTAAAACATTTTATTTTTTATAATATTTAATTTTATTACTCTTTTTTTATTATTATAATAATTTAAATAACCCTAGTCCCCACCAGTGATAATATAAAATAATAATAAAATAAGAAATTAATAATAAAATACGAAATAAGGATAAAACTAAAAAATTAAAAAGTAACCCTACTTGTTCTTCAGTGTCCAAAAAAGGTTATATTTTATTTTTTACCTCTATCGGAATTTTATTCCTTTTATTATCCCTCTTAAAACTTTTATAATTTTTATCATAATAATAATTATTATATTTTTAATCACAATCTTGATGGGAATTGGGATTTTATTTATTTTTATCATAAATTACAGTTATAAACAGAACACTATTTTAAAAATATCATAAATATCATATCTAAATAAAAAAATAAGAATTTATTAACCTTAGTTCCCACCAAGTAGTGATTAAAGGACAATGAAAAAATGAAAAATAATAATAATTGTTATAATAATAAAAATCATGATTAAAATGATCAGTATAGAACTATATAAAAACTATTAAACATTCTAGGATCTTTCTGATCACTTAGATAAGATAGAAAATCCTATTCTGGTATTCACTATACTAGAAGGTTTACAGAGGATCATTCTCCTTCAATATTATTTTTAAAATTTTGTATCTAGGATAATAGAAGTTTTTATTTTAAAAGTTTTTTCTTATTTTCTTATTTTTATTATTTTTATAATTATCCTTATTATTTTTTAAATTATCATTTTGATGGGAACTAGGGTTTTAAATTTTTATTTAATTTTAATTATTATATTTTTTTAAGATCCTTAATTAATTCTTATCCATAACTATAGAATAAAAATAAAAATATTTAAAAAATAAAAAACCTCTTATTATTATTTTAGGTGCAAATTTTGAAAGTGAAAGAGATATAAAATATCTTTTCTACCCTAAACATTGGAAAACGTGAAACCTTTTCTCTTCTCTTTTGGTTATATCTACTAAATAATTTTTTATTATAACAGATTCTCTTACCTTATTTTTTAGTATTTAAAAATACCCTAAAATTAATAAAATAATAACTTCCACACACAATATAGATAGAGTTTCATTTTCCTCTTTATTCAATACTATTTAATTAATTTTAACAAAAACTAAAATATACAATAATAATCTTTTTATAGTTGATTGGTAAATTATAATTTTCATTATCAATATAGAAATAAGGAGGAGTGAGTATGGTACAGAGGAGTGAAGGTTTTAGGAGTAAAACAAGAAAAAAACTTAAGAAACACCCAAGAGAGAAGGGAATATATCCTATTACAAGGGCGTTAAAGGAGTACAAAGTAGGAGATATTGTTCACATTGTAATAGATCCTTCAGTACATAAGGGTATGCCCCATCCAAAGTTTCATGGAAGGACTGGTACTGTAGTTGGACAGAGAGGAAGGGCGTTTATTGTTAGAGTTAGAGATGGAGGAAAATACAAAGATATTATAGTTAGACCTCAACATCTAAGAGAGTATAGAGGGTAAATTAAAAAAATAAATTTGGATTACTATGATAGGGAAGAAGTTGATCTCTGAGAGATACGTTACCATATCCCAGTCGAAGGAGATATTTATTAACAGTAGGAGAAATTACGAGGAAATGCCCTACGAATTAAGTTGTGCACTTAATTACTTAGAAAAATTTGCAAAGTTAAGTGCTGAAGAGGCTGAAAAGTTATTGAATGAACTAAGAAGTTTAGGATTGGATGAAAGAACTAGTGTTAAAATAGTGGATCTACTTCCAAAGGACGAGGAGGATTTAAAGGTAATATTCTACAAGTCCGATCTTCCAGAGAATACTGAGGAAATACTAAACACAGTCCGTAAATATATCGAATAATTATTTTTCTGATATCTATTAAATTTCTTAATTGATCTTTTTTTCTATTTTTATCTTTAAATTTCAGAGGGTGTATTGTATGAAAAAATATAGAGGTAAGAAGAGAGTCTTTGAGAATTACGCTTATGTATTGGATTTTTTACCCTATGGGTATCCAGAGGAGAATATTCCCCTACATCAGAGAAAACCTATAGCCCAGGGATTTGGTGAAAAACAGTTTGTACTCATGGAGATGATTATAAAAAAGGATCAAACTGTAGATCTGGCTGAGAGGGTATATATTGGTAGAGGTAAGAGGGATAAGGTGGAATATATCTCAAGAACTCTAAACTATGAAGATCTAACACCTACTGCAAAAACTGAATTACTGTACGTTATAATGGAGGCAGTTAAACGTAACGAGAAGAGGTTTGTAAATTTTATCAACACATGTCAACCTATAACAACAAGGTTACATACACTCCAACTTTTACCTGGAGTCGGTAAAACACTTATGTGGAAGATACTGGAGGAGAGGGAGAAGAAACCCTTTGAAAGTTTTGAGGATATAGAGAAGAGAATCCATAGGAACCTACTAAATGCCATAGCGAAGAGGATTGAGGAGGAGTTAAAAGAACCACAGAAGTACTACCTATTCGTTAAGTGGAAAGAAAAGGAGTAATATTTATCTCTCTATCTCGGAGAATACCTCATCCAAGGCATCTACAAGGGCATCTATATGCTCCCTCTCTATAATAAGAGGTGGGAGGAACCTTAACACTCTTTCCGCTGTACAGTTTATTAGATAACCTTTTTCAAGGATCTTTTTAACAATATCTCTACCTTCGAAGGACAACTCCATACCTAACATAAGACCCATACCTCTAACCTCTTTTATAAATGAGTACTTACTCTGTAGATCCCTCAACTTTTTTATGAAGTACTCTCCCATCTCCTCTACATGTGTTAGAAGATCCTCCACAATACTTAAGGTAACATAGGCACTTACACAGGCTAATGGGTTGCCACCGAAGGTAGATCCATGACTTCCAGGTGTGAAAGTTTCAGCAACCTCCTCTTTAGCCAAGGTAGCTCCTATAGGAATTCCGCCACCAAGGGCCTTTGCCAACGTTAGTATATCAGGTTTAACATCGTAGTGTTGATAGGCAAACATCTTTCCTGTTCTCCCTATACCACACTGTACTTCGTCGAATATGAGAAGAATACCCTTATCATCACATATATCTCTGACACCCTTTAGGTATTCCTTATCTGCAACATGTATTCCACCCTCTCCCTGAACAGGCTCTATCATTATCCCTGTAGTTTTATTAGATATACTCTCCATCAGTTTATCCAAGTTGTTAAAGGGCACGTACTTAAATCCCTCTGGAAGAGGTTCAAAACCTTTCTGATACTCTACCTTTGGAGTTGCAGTTATAGTTGCTAAGGTCCTTCCATGGAATCCTCTCTCCATAGTTATTATCTCTCCCTCTCCTATTCCCATCTTTTTACCGTATCTTCTTGCAAGTTTTATTGCACACTCATTTGCCTCTGCACCACTGTTTGAGAAGAAGACTTTATCCAGCCCTGAAAGATATGCAAGTTTTTTTGCCAACTTCACTTGGGGAATGGTGTAGTATAGGTTAGATACGTGGATGAGGGTTTCAAGTTGTTTTTTTACATTTTCTACCAACTTTGGGTTGCAGTGACCTATATTGTTTACACCGATCCCTGAGATAAAGTCTACATATCTTCTACCTTTAACATCTTCTACATAGACACCGTTACCTCTTATAAGTACTACAGGGAGTCTTCCATAGGTGCTCATTATATATTTTTTCTCCTCTTCTATTATGGTATTTTCATCTACATCTTTGTATATCTCTTGAAAGATATCCATAGGTTTCACCAAATTACTATTATCTAAAGTATATTCTGGATTTAAAAATAGTAATTATAAAAATTTATTAAATATATAAAAATTATAAAATTTAAGAAAAAATAGTAATATCTTAAGATATTACTTACATAATATCATAATTACCTAATATCCACAATACCAACCTTATTTAAAGGAATTTATTACTTTTTTAATGTTTAAAGGTGGTTTAAAAAATATTAATCTGTTTTTTATTATTAACATTATTTTATTTATTATTTTTATCCCATAAGATTTTTAATATTGATAGAATAATTCCTTTCCATCTAAGACTTCTTAACTGAAAATAAATCTTGAAAATATGTAATTTTTATTTTTTAAGTATATTTTGAAATTTTTAATTAACATTATCCTGTTTACATTAGTTTTTTATTTATACCTTAGTTCCCACCAAGTGTGATTAAAAGAATAATAAAAAGATAATAAATTGTTATAATAAAAATCATAATGAAAATAACCAATATAAAAATCATTAAATATCCTAAGATCTTTCCGGAACCCTTAGTTAAGATAGAAGATCTTATGATCTTATTCTGAATTCCTATATTAGAAAATCTTCAAAGGATCATTCTCCTCCAATCTCCTTTTTAAATTTTATATTTGATAATGATAGAAGTTAGAAGTTTTTTTATTTTTTAAACATTTTTATTTTATTATTTATTTTTAAATTTTCTTTTTTATCATAATTATTTTTTTATAATTCTTATTATTTTTTAAACTATCCTTTTGATGGGAACTAGGGTTTTATTTATCTTTGATGAAAATTAGCATAATGATTATTTTTTGTAATTTTTTAATTAAAAATCTTAAAAAATAATAAAATAATAAAGAAATATCGATTACCCACTATTATTTTAGTAAATAGGTATATTTACTCCAAGTATCTTATTTATCAACAATTCTGCACCGATAGACACCAAGGAAGATATCCATACCATTATAACAAAGTGATAGAGTAGAACTTGAGGATGTCCCCCATCTGTTACTTTGATCAAGTACGCTGAAACTAAGGAATAAACTAATAAACATCCGTACATGAGATAGGAGATAATGGAAAGATCTCCTGGTGTCATAATATTTATAATAGATATCATAGCCTCAGGAATTTCAAGGGAGTTATAAAGTTTATTTACCATGTATGCTACACCATAGGAGGCAAAGAGTGCCAAGGCCAGTCCTCCTGCAAGTCCATAAACTATAGCGGTAAACTGTTCAACACTTTGATATTTAGATTTTCTTAAATTAATTATCTTACGAAAGTTATCGCCAATAATTTCTGCAGCTTTTCCAGCATCTCCTCCTAGAAAAACACACCTCTCAAACATCTCTGAAAATAACTGTATAAGATAACTACAGGTCTCTACACCGAAGAGTTTCCAGGCTTTCTGGTTATCTATCCTTACAGCTACTCTTTTATATAGTCTCTCTAAATCCTTAGTAAGGGGACCAAAATCATGAGAGGAGAGATATTTCAAAGAATCTGTCATTCCTCCTCCTTTTGCACTAACAGATTCTCCCAAAGATCTTAGAAATCCTGGAAAGTGGAATTCTTTTCTTATAACTAAATTTTCCTCTTTTTTAGCAACATATCCAGCAATAAAGAGAGGGGTAAATCCCAATGCAACTAGTATTTGATAGGGGATATTCTGAAGTTCAGGTATCTTTGCTATATATTTACCTCCCAATAATACACCCATAGCTATTAGAGTTAAAATTATAGATATTATTAGATACTTTCTAAGTTTTTTATCTACTGCAGTGAGTATGTCTGCAGTGTGCCACAACCTATCTGAGGGCATCTTATTTTTTATAATATAGACTAAACATATTTCAAATACTATAAATCCAAAAATAGCCAAGGTTACTGCAGTTACAAAATTGTAATGGACTATAAAAGGAGCGATCACTGCAAAGGTTACGAAGAATGCCAGGGATGTGATAGCACTGATGTATATCTCTTTAAACATATCTAAGGTGTAAAGTGCCCTTCTGTAGAATGCGGCGTAATCGTTCATTACTATGCTCTGTTCCTTCATTAAGAAATCTTTAAGATCCTCACCACTATCTAGAGAGTAGGCCATCCTATCTAAGAAATCTGCAAATTCACTACTGGGAGTTTTCTGGGCTAAAAATCTACAAGCCTCGGCAAGGGATTGATTCCATCTTTTTACCAGTACGTAAATTTTTCTAGACTCCTCCGCCAACTGTCCAAGTTCCTCCTTTTCAGATGCTAACATTTTAAGTAGTTCTTTTCTATCGAGATCTGTAATTGAAAGTACTCCAAACTTTGTAATGAATATGTGTAATTTTTCATTTATCTTGTTTTTTTGAGAGTCTAACTCTATGAGAGGGTATCCTATGGCACTGACCAATATTAACAGTGGGATAAGTAATACTAACACTCTTACATATCCTGTAAAGTATGTTAAGCCTATTACAGTAAGGACTATTGAAACTATAAGTGCAGGGAGGACATACCTTAGCAGGTATTTTTTTGGAGTAAGCCCTACTTTATACAGGATATCAAAAAACATAGTCTCACCTTAAATTGGGAATGGTAATCCTTCCAATCCTCTTTCGTAGAAGTTCCAAATAATATCTAAAACTTCGTAGTATCCAAAGATCTTTCTTGCAATCATCTCTTCAAGTATTCGTTTTCTCAATTCCAACTCGTTATATATCTCTCTAGGGTCTTCGTAACCTGCAACTTTTGCAATCTTATCTTCAAGGATATAACTGTTGTTAATTCCAGTAAAGACATGTTTATCATCGTGTGGATCCCATTCGAAAACCCTTCTGGTAATTACACCATCTACCTCTTTGTAGTATCCTTCAATCTCTTCAACACCAACAACTCTTCTCAACAGTTTACCTCTAGTATATACTGCAAGTTGGAATAGGGCTACATTTAGGTTATCCATAAAGGTTAGTGGAATGTTGATAGGTTCTCCATTCAACCTTTGGATCATCTTCTTAATATTTGCAGCGTGGAAGGTGGAAAGGACAGGGTGCCCAGTCTGCATAGCCTGGAATGCTACAGCCCCCTCTACACTCCTTATCTCTCCAACGATAATATAGTTAGGTCTAGACCTCAATGCCGCCCTTAAAAGATCGAAGAGTGTAACTCTACTCTCTTCAGGCCCTCTCTCTCTAGTTAGTAACTGCTGCCATACAGGATGGGGGGCCTTTACCTCTGCAGTATCCTCACATGAGAATATCTTAGATCTTGGTTTAATGAAAGGTAGTATAGCGTTTAACGTTGTAGTTTTACCAGAGGCAGTCTCTCCACAGATAAATATACTCATCCCATACTCCAAACAGAGCCATAGATAGGCTGCAGTTTGTGCAGACATTGTTCCCCAACTGATGATCTGGGTAATACTGATTGGAACCTCTGTAAATTTCCTAATAGTAAATGATGGACCCTTTAGGGACACATCTGTAGAGTAAATTATGTTTATTCTTGAACCATCTGGGAGGGATCCGTCGACAATAGGATTTGCATCTGATACAGGCCTCCCCATCCTTTCACATAGGTTTTTTAGATAGTCGGCAAGTTCCCTATCGCTATCCCATGTGATATTGGTGGGAAGCATGTCAAATATCTTATGGACTATATGACAGGCATGGGCGCCTATTACATGTATATCCTCTATATAAGGATCTCTCTTAATAGGTTCAAGTTCTCCCAACCCTATTAAGTCTCTTTTTAATAAGTATAGGAATTTGTCTCTCTCAAATTTTGTAAGTTCTATTTTTCCAGTACTGAATAATCTAGATAGTATATTTTTCTTTTTTTTATTCTCCACTACTTTTGTAACCTTATTAAATAGGTTAGTTAATACTCTTTCAAATTCCTCGTCATCTTCTGGAGAATCTTCATAAGGAGCATATTCCAACAGTTTATCCATGATTTTTTTATACAGTAACTTCTCTTCGTGGGTTTCCAACCTGGGCTCTATGACAATATATTTAGTTTTTACCTCGGGAGAACCAAATATATGGATAAAAATAGGATCGCCAATAGGGTATATAATATTGGGGTATTTTATCTCTTTTAATTCCCTAGAGAGAGATATCATAAATTCAGGTATTTTCAAATAAGTTTTTTTGAAATTTTCAACGTACTTACGTAAATGAGGGTTTCTTTTCATACTATTTTTAAATTCATCTGCCATTCTACCACCAATGTAAATTATGCTACCGAGGATATCTCAACTGCGATACCTAACTTAGGTTCAACTCTGAATACCATAGTTTTTTGATATGGGCCCCTTGCCAAGTTGTACTTTTCTACTTTTAAAATATTCTTTATATTTCCACCAAAAGTATAGGTTTCTGTCTTCAATACCATTGTCGCAGCTGTTCTAAGCATAGTTAAAATAGACTCAGGTAACTCTTTTGGATTTACTGTGTAAATTATAATTTTATCCATTGCTGCTATTCTTTTAAAAAAAGCGACTAGGTCGTTTACCTTTACTTCACTAGCATCGTTTATTATTAGGGATGATAAACTATCGTATATAATCACGTCTTTTTCGTAAAATTCACGTGTTTCCATAATTTTCCTTAAAAAATCTTCCCTATGAAGATTATCAGCTATTAGAGGATATACAGGTATATAGAGTAAAATACCACTTAACAACTTCTTGTTTATATTGTAATTTAACGACATCATCTGTTTTACAAATTCTAAGGTAGTAAGTTGAGTTGATATATAGGTAACTGAATGGGCATTCTGTAAAAAACCGTAGGTCAGCCTCTGGGCTATTACAGATTTTCCTGTAGATTCTTCCCCCTCAATAAGTATTATACTACCATAAGGAATACCCCCTCCCAACCTTTTGTGGATATCGTCTCTACTAAGTTCAATTTTTGCAAGTTTCATAAAATCACCTTATTGAATATACACCTTCAATGACCTTATTATACCACCTTCAGTGATCACCTTTACTACATGATATCCTGTGTTATTATAACTAACATTTATACTACCTACCATTGAGGGATAAAGCACTTCCAATGATTCATCGTTAATAACCTTTGTAGATACTATAGGAACAACATCTCCATCTATCATTACAGTAAGTACGTCCTTAGTGAAAGTTATTGGCGATTTTCCAGTATTTTTTATGTATATGAGTATAGTACCTGTTGAAGTGTCTCTGGGAATATTCTCTGGATCGTTGATTATTTCAAAATCTTGGGATAACCTTGAAGATAGGATGTCCCCTTTATTATCAATTCCAAGGGATATTTCATGGGTGGTAGTAGCTAAGATTCCTGAGACAGCGGCGGCGATTATTAAAACACTGACAAATAGGATCATCTCTGAAAATATATTAGATGCCATTAAATCACCTTAAATGATATCCTGCAGGCAAATAATAAAAATAATAAATTAATTAAAGTATAAATTTTTACTAATAATGTAAACATAATAAACATTAAAATATTAAAGAAATTAGGGAATATCGCAGTAGTACTTATTACCGTACTCTGATACTATACACAATCTTGCCGGTGTAGTGGCGTTTATGCTAATATTTACACTGTTCAAGGGAAAGACGTATTTTACATTGGGGTGTACACTGAAGTTTATTGGAACTCCGTTGTATAGTACTGTCCATTTTGAGGGCTCATGGACTATGGGACCGTCGTTCTTAATAGTTATATTTATGTTGTCAGATGAACTTGCTACCGAAATTATAACCAACTTTTCCCGTAACTTTTTATTTTCTAGTTCAATATGGTCTGAGTAGGCTTTAGATATCTTTCCCAAATTCAGGTCCAATGAGGAGTATAGATAAATAGTGCAAACTAGCAAGGTTGATAGGATTATAATTACACCTACAGTAGAACTAAATCCCATAGTACTCTTCAACCCCCTTTCTAATTCTCCTTATTTCCCACTCTATCCTGTCCAATATATCACTGGATATCTTTTTACCATTTAATCTCTCTATGAAGAGTAAGGAAACTAGATGGTCAGTAATGGTCAATCTTGGAGGCAATTCTTCCTCTTCCTCTATCCCAGTTCTAATACCCTTTAAAAGTTTCAATAGATCCAATACTGCTCTATCAGAGAGCCACCCTAAGTTGTAGTAGAACTCCAACACATCTGGAATGTTTGAATACCCTACCTTTTCTGAGAGGTACTCTATCCATTTGAAGGCAAAGATTATGGATATTGGATCGTCAGGTATCTTCTCCAATTTAGCTGGTCTATGGGTTTCAAGTAATATGGATGATAGTGATGTAGTATCCATAGCAGATCCCTCCTTAAATTTTTTAGATAAATTGTAACTCTTCAGCCCATTTTCTTATTCTAGTAACTTCTCTCTCAATATTCTCCAGTTCATCTATAGGGATTGGCCTACCTGCCAACTTCTCTATATAAAGGAGAGAAACAATATGGTCCTCTGGAATCATTTTATCTACGGGCTTTCTAAGTTCCTCATTTAGATATTTCATATTCTTTGATATTTTTATCAACCTATTTACCACTTTTTCTGATATCCACCCTAAGTTGTAGTAGTAGTCAAGGATGTCGATTAAGTTGTTTAGACCAACTCTACTTATTAGAAATTCTAACCACTTAAAAACCAACATTGTAGACAACGTATCTTCAGGTATATCTTCTAGCCTATACTTCCTATCACTTAATTTCTGTATTTCAGATGCCATGTCAATACCTCCCTCCTTCTTCTTAGAGATAGGAGTTACTTCAGAAATTTGTTTTTCTAAAGGTTCTAGAGCACTTTCTTCTTCTACAGGTTTCTCTTTTTCTTTTTCTTCTTCTATCTCTTGAGATACTAGTTCCTCACTTTCTAGATCCTCTTCTTTAACTTCTACTTCTTCTTTAACTTCTTCATCCTTTTTAATCTCTTCCTCTTCTTTGATCTCTTCTTCTTTAATTTCTTCTTTCTCTTCTTCTAACTTAGATATTTCTTTTTTTATGTCCTCTGAGATTTTTGTCGCGGAAGAGATTGCAGCAACTTTCATTAATGCATCTAATTTTTTACTTAATTCATTAATTTTTTCCATCAATTCCTGGGTTTTTTTATCATCAGGCCTTTTACCTAGGTACAAATCTGTTATTCTGGTAACTATCCTATCTAACTGACTTTTAGTCAATCTTCTATTTTTCAAATTGTTTTTCAAAAGTTCGACAATAAATGATGGGATCTTAGTTTTTAAATTTTCTAGATATTCTTCCAATTCGTCATCAGTTAAGTACTCTTCCTCTAAGGAGGATGTGGATGAGAGTACTTCTGTTCCGCTAATCATAAATATCCTCCTCCTCTGGCATTACTCTGGAGATCTCCTCCTCAGCAAGTACATCTTCTATAATATCGTTTATATCTATATCATGCTGTTTTAAATAAATCTCCGCTAAGATTATTATATCCTTCTGTAATTCATCAATTTTTTTTCGAAGGATTTTGGTTTCATGTTCTAATTTTTCCAATTTTTCCATACTTGCAGCAGTAATTTTTGAGATTCCGATAAATGGATTTATTTGATTAGAGACAACTTCGTAAAGTGCCATTATATCTTGAAAATTCTCATTGATCTTATCTATACTCTCTCGTAAAGTCTCATTTTCTTTTCTAAGGTTGGTAATCATCATCTCTATTTTTGGAAATTTAGATTCTAATTCTTCGATTTTAGCTAGAAGTTCTTCATTTGCAGCCGCTAATTCATCACCTCCAGTTTCTACCACTTCCTCTTCAATTATAAATTCCTCTCCTAATTCTTCTTTTTCCTCTTCCTTCTTTTTACCAAACGCTATTTTTTTTTTATCTCTTCAATTATTTCTGCTATACTAGGCATAGTTTCACCATTTTATTGGAGATATACAACTTTTCTAGTGTAAGTAGATGGTGTTATGAACTCTATTATCCCTGAGGCACCGTATTCAGGAATAACTTCTCCAGATATTCGTTCTCTTGGTGAGATTCCTCCTATTATTTGTCCTACGTTTACCGTAAGGACCACTTTGTCTCCGTAGTTGATAGTTGGGTGTTCTTTACTACCTGTAGAATTATCTTCATCCTGAAGTACAATTACTCCGAACTTAGACTCGTTCTTTAATATCCAACCATCTTTTGTATTCTCCTGCCCTCCTTCAACTAATCCTTTAAATATATTATCTATTCCACTTTCTTCAGTATGCATTATTTCTCCTGAATATACTAAAGACATTTTTTTATCTTTATTAGATAATACTACTATAGTAGAGTTAAGATCTATACTATCTCCAATATTAGGTCCTATAATTATCGCTAGTCCTTTAATATTATCATTTTCTGCATATCCAACAACTCTAATAACTTGAATTCCACTTGCAACCTGTTTTGTACTTTCCCTACCAACAAGAGATGCCTTCTGTTGCAAGTGTCCTGCTGTATTTATTATTACAGCCGCTGCAACTGCCGCGACTAGTACTAGAGCAATGAATATTATCAGAGTACCAATACCTATTGCTCCTTTTTTACTTTTGATGAACCTCATCATAAGAAATCCCCCTTAAAAATTTTTGTAAAGAGAGATGGATAAGAAAATAATATCATTTACTGAAGTCTTACCACTTGTGTATCGTCCAAGTATGTTGCTGGTGTTGTGAAGGATATTACTCCTGGAGCACCAAACTCAGGCTGTACATTTCCTGATATGGTCGATCTTGGACCCATATTTAAAGTTGTTGTATTCAATACGATTGCTACAATATCTCCTTTGTTTATTACTGGTGTTATATTCTTACAGGAACCATCTGCATCTTGGATAACTACTATTCCAAAGTCTGTTGATTTCAATCCACTCCAATTAACTTCTTCGAATAAGGATCCACCATTTCTTAAATCGTAATGTTGGGATACATTATACTTTGCTACTAACTTTTTCTTACCATCAGTTATCATTACAACTGCCTGACTTAAGTCTATTGGAGCACTTCCAGCGTTTGGTGTTATGAATATAGCAGTTCTGTTTATGTTAGTTGTATTATGCATTCCTTGGACTTCTAAAATGTTAATACCACTTGCAACCTGCTCTGTACTCTGCCTACCTGTGGAGGATGCCTTCTGCTGCAAGAATCCACTTGTGTTTATCAATACACTTGCTGCAACTGCTGCTACTAGAACCATAGCTATGAATACTATTAAGGTACCAATACCTATTGCTCCTTTTTTACTTTTGATGAACCTCATCATAAGAAATCCCCCTTTAAAAATTTTTGTAAAGAGAGATGGATAAGAAAATAATATCATTTACTGAAGTCTTACCACTTGTGTATCGTCCAAGTATGTTGCTGGTGTTGTGAAGGATATTACTCCTGGAGCACCAAACTCAGGCTGTACATTTCCTGATATGGTCGATCTTGGACCCATATTTAAAGTTGTTGTATTCAATACGATTGCTACAATATCTCCTTTGTTTATTACTGGTGTTATATTCTTACAGGAACCATCTGCATCTTGGATAACTACTATTCCAAAGTCTGTTGATTTCAATCCACTCCAATTAACTTCTTCGAATAAGGATCCACCATTTCTTAAATCGTAATGTTGGGATACATTATACTTTGCTACTAACTTTTTCTTACCATCAGTTATCATTACAACTGCCTGACTTAAGTCTATTGGAGCACTTCCAGCGTTTGGTGTTATGAATATAGCAGTTCTGTTTATGTTAGTTGTATTATGCATTCCTTGGACTTCTAAAATGTTAATACCACTTGCAACCTGCTCTGTACTCTGCCTACCTGTGGAGGATGCCTTCTGCTGCAAGAATCCACTTGTGTTTATCAATACACTTGCTGCAACTGCTGCTACTAGAACCATAGCTATGAATACTATTAAGGTACCAATACCTATTGCTCCTTTTTTACTTTTGATGAACTTCCAGATTTCAGATTTCATAGATTCTCACCCCTATCTTTTATAATAAAAGTTAAAAATTTAGTAAGAAGAGCCTAGGTGCCTTACTGTAGTTCTATAATCTCACTTGTATATGCTGCTGGAGTAGTTACATCCAATATTGCTGGAGCACCAAATTCTGGCTGTAATTTACCTGTTATTTCAGCTCTTTCAGGAATATCATTTCCAAATGCTGCTTCAACGTTTATCAGTATTGCTACAATATCCCCTTTGTTTATTACAGCACTCTCTATAACTGATTTATCGTTGTCCTGCAGTGGAACTACGAGGAACTGCTTATCGTCAGCGCCTCCCCATGTTGCTTCATTGCTTTTAATGTATAGCCAGTCAGAGGATCCAAAATTATTATCAGCAGTTACTGAGCTATTACTCTCATCAATAATTTGAACTATCATGTTGTTATCATCGTATGATGTTATATATAATGTTCCTGTACCACCATTAGCATTTATATTAGAATTGTTAGATTTAATAGTAACACTTATACCATTAAATTGTTTCAATAATGCCATTAATTTGTGGTTATTAGTTGTTATTTCTATGATATCTTTACCACCTCCATTTCCATCATTATCCTTAGCCACAATCCCAGTTGTTGGATAATCATCTTCTGTGAAATTTATAACTCCATAATTCTTCAGTTCAAATATATCCTCAGTACCTGTAGTAGCTTCTATTGTATTGTTATACTTCAATACTACGGATTTACCATTATGTGTAAGGAACAACTTTGCCTCTTTTAAGTCTATTGGAGCACTTCCTGCGTTAGGAGTTACGTACATTACCATTCTATCTAAGTCGTAATATTTTCCATTAAATCTGAAGACATGACCAGTAACTCCGCTACAGTACAATCCACTTGCAACCTGCTCTGTACTCTGCCTACCTGTGGAGGATGCCTTCTGCTGCAAGAATCCACTTGTGTTTATCAATACACTTGCTGCAACTGCTGCTACTAGAACCATAGCTATGAATACTATCAAGGTACCAATACCTATGGCACCTTTTTTATTCTTCATGTACTCCAAAAGTTTCTTCATGGTATATCACCTAAATTTGTAGTTGATTTTGTATTATTTGCAATTACTATTGTTATAATTATATAATAAATACTTTTTTTGTATTCCATGTTGCATACGTTTTTGTATCTTCTTATGTAGGTACCACTAAAACCTACATAAATACCTACCCTTTAAACTTAATATATCCATTTATATAAATATTGATTATAACAACGTTGGATGGCGAGACTATGGTGAAAAGAATATCTAAAACTTCAGAATTATATGATGATAATCTCATTTCTGTAGATTCTCACAACCTAAAAGATCTCTTAAAGACGTTTAAAAAGGGAGATGTTAAAACAAAACTATCTATACTCAACAAGATATCTCTTATTTCAGTGGCAGATCCAAAGGCACTCCAGGATGTGATACCCTATTTAATAGAGTTAATAGAGGACAAAGATTGGAAAATAAGAAAAAATACTGTTGAAATTCTAGGAAATATTGGACTTGTAAGTTATGAAATGGTAGAAAATTATTTAGACAAAATACTAAAGAAATTGGATGATAAAAACCTAGATGTAGTGTATTCAACAGCCTATGCAGTAGTTAAGATATCTATAAATCCTAAATGTAAAAATAAGCACAGACTTATAAACAAGGTACTGAAAAAGATAAGACCAAAGAGCAACCATCTATATAGCGAAATAATTAAAAATATAAGTGAAATCTACCCCCATATTGCACAAAAGTATATAAAAAATACATTGAAACTTCTCAATGAGGATAGCCCAATTATAAAAATAAATATATTAAAAACCTTAGGAAATGTTGGAGATATAAAGATAGATAGAGAAGTTGCTCAGGAGATTGTAAAATATCTAAGAGGTCCCCCAGAACTTAAGAGGTATAGTGCATATGCAATATGGAAACTAAGTAAAAAGAACCTGAAACATTTCGATAATGCCATAGAACCCCTTATAGAGATTGCAAATGTGGAGAAGGATGAGAAGTTAATAATTTATTCAATACTGGCCTTAAATGCACTCTGTCATATAAACCCCAAAAAATTCAAAAAATTGAATATAAACAGTTTAATCTACAACAAGCATCTAAGAAAACCCCTTTTAGAACTCCTTTATAATTTATCAACATTGGACTACACTCTGTTAGCCCCATATATCGATATATTACATGATATACTCAACACCGAGGAAGATGTCTATACAAATAAGATGATTATACGAATTATTGGCAATATGGGACTATACGATCGTAGATATATTGATAAGTATATACCCATCCTACAGAAAAAACTAAAGATCCGAAAGTTAAAACAAGATGTAGTATTAACATTAGTAAAAGGTAACTATATTGATAAGAACGTCCTTCGTACCATACTCCACGGATTTCGTAATTTGGACAATGAAGAAAACATGAAATTTTTAGAGGAGATCATCGCTCACTATCCATTAAATCTATTAGATGCCCTCTACAATGAGATAAAAAAGTTAGAGCCCTATCTAAATAGAAATAACAACTTCAAGAAACTTTTAAATATAATAAAAGAACGATTAGAAGAGAAAGATAAAATATCAACAGAGGACATAAATACAGTAATAGAGGAGGAGGCTGAAAAAAATATACCTAAGATAGTGGTAGCCTTAGAGTCTGAATGTGCGAAGGTAGAATTGGAAGATGGTAAAAAAGTATACATTATACCAGAGAATACCTGTGTAAAAACACCACTATCTAATGAACTGTTAAAAGTCCTTGAAAAATACAGTAAAAATGAGATGGAGATGTATAAGTTAGTCCATGAGATTATGGTAAAATCTCTTATAGAGGACGTACTTTTAGATTATAGTATGGATCAAAATGATAGAAAACAGGGATAAGGATGCATGAAAAAATAGAAAATGTCGTCTATGGAGTAGTAACTGTAAGTGATAGTAGATTTAACAAACTGATCGCTGGAGAAGATGTTGAAGATAGATCTGGAAGTTTTCTAAGAGAGGAGTTAAAGGCTAAATATCACGTATTAATACCTGACAACAGAGATATGTTAAAGGGAGTCATAGATCACCTTATAGACTTCACAGATGTAGATTGTATAGTAATAACAGGTGGTACAGGTATTTCTCCAAGGGATAACACTCCAGAGGTTTTAAGGGAGATGTTTCATAAAGAGTTAACAGGGTTTTCAGTACTATTCCATAATTTAAGTTATAAAGAGGTAAAATACGCTACATTACTTTCAAGGGCTACTGCAGGGATATATAGAGGGAGAGTAATATACGCATTACCAGGATCTCTAAATGCCTGTAAAACTGCATTACCAATTATTAAAGAGGAGACTGGACATATTTTAAAGCATATAAGAGAGTGACACTTTTTTAAGAAATTATGATATAATTTATAATATTACTTATACATTAAATAATGAGAATGCTAAAATAAAAATTAAATAAAAAGAATAGGATAAGAGTTTGACAGAAATCTTTTACTTTTTCAAACTGTATATATTATTTTGTAAGTAATTTGATATTTTTTTTAGGTTTTTTATTTTTTAATTTTAAATTAATTTTTCATTATCAATATTCTAATTATTTTTTATAAAGTTTTTATAAAGATCTTCCTAGTTCTTATTTTTGTATATAATTTTGATAAAATATAAACTAAAATTTAATTTCCCTTTGAGAAAATTCATAAAAATAATTATAAATAATTTAGAATTATAAATGAAGAATATATGAAATAAGGAACATATTATAAAGAACCATAAAAATAGGTAAATATTTATCCTGAACACTCTCTCTTTTAATCTACTAAACATATTAAAAAACAGTCAAATTAAATATTGTTTTAATAAAAAATCTTCGTCTATTTAACTTTTTATTCGAAATTTTCTAGATAAAAAAATAGAATAGAAGAATAATCAAAGCTAAAACTTCAATATTGCCCCTTCATCTGCCGAGGTAACTAATCTGGAATACCTTGCCAAGTATCCTTTTTTAACCTTAGGTTCCGGCCTCTTCCACTTTGAGAATCTCTCCCTTATCTCCTCCTCAGATAACTTCAACTGGAGACTCTTCCCTATCATATCTATGGATATAATATCTCCATCCTCTACAATAGCAATAGGACCTCCAGCCATTGCCTCTGGAGATACATGACCTATACAAGGGCCTCTACTACCTCCACTGAACCTACCGTCTGTAATAAGGGCAACTTTATCATCTAGCCCCATACCACATATTGCAGATGTTGGAGCCAACATCTCCTTCATCCCAGGACCCCCTGCAGGGCCCTCGTATCTTATAACTATTATATCACCTGCCTCAATCTCCCCTCCAAGTATAGCCTCTAAGGCCTCCTCCTCAGAGTTAAATACCCTTGCAGGTCCCTCATGTTGATACATCTTTGGATCCACTGCACTGATCTTAACTACAGCACCCCTTGGGGCGAGATTTCCCCGTAATATCCTTAAACCTGCCTCCTTATGCACAGGTTTATCAATAGGTCTTATTACCCTATGATCTATATACTTAACCTCCCTTATGATCTCCTTTATAGTCTTCCCACTTACAGTTTTAGCATCCCTTATCTTATCCTCAAGTACCTTCAAGACTGCAGGAATACCTCCAGCCCTGTGTAGATCCAACATAAAATGCTCTCCATTGGGCCTAATAGAGGCTATATGAGGCACTTCCTCACTTAGCCTGTCGAAGTCATCTAAGGTTATAAGACCTCTCTCCATCTCACTTGCAATTGCAGGGATATGTAGAGTTGTATTTGTGGAACCTCCCAGTGCCAGATCTACAAGTATGGCGTTCTCAAAGGATTCCTTTGTTAGGATATCTGTAGGTTTTATATTTTTCCTCACTAAATCTACCACCACTTCTCCACTTCTCTTACATATCCTTACTTTCTGGGCATCTACCGCATGGGTTGTGGCACACATGGGCAGAGATAACCCCAACGCCTCAGTTATACATGCCATAGTATTGGCAGTAAATAATCCTGCACAACTCCCAGGTCCAGGGCAGGCATGATCTTCTATCTCTTTTAACTCCTTTTCATCTATCTTTCCAGCTTTATAAGCCCCTACACCTTCAAATACACTTATTAAATCGTATCTCTTTCCATGGATCTCTCCAGGGAGCATAGGACCTCCAGTAACAACTACAAAAGGAATATTCAACCTCAATGCTCCCATTATCATACCAGGCACTATCTTATCACAGGATGGAAGGAGCACCAACCCATCGAAACCATGGGCTTTAGCCATACTCTCTACAGTATCTGCTATAATCTCCCTTGAAGGTAGAGAGTATCTCATACCCTCATGTCCCATGGCAATACCGTCACAGATAGCCATGGTGTTGAACTCAAAGGCAGTACCTCCATTTGCATATATACCTTTCTTAACAGCATCTGCAAGAGTTCTCAAGTGTATATGGCCAGGCACAACCTCTGTATAACTGTTGACCACTCCGATAAAGGGTCTGTTTATCTCCTCATCTGTATAGCCACAAGCCTTTAGTAAACTTCTATGAGGTGCTCTGTTTATTCCCTTTTTCACACTATTGCTTATCAATACCATCACCTGAAATAATCTTATTCTTAAAATAGAGGTTTAATATTATAAATATCTTATATAGTTAGGTTATAAAACAATTTCAAAACTTGTAATAAAAAACATGTGAAAATCTATTTTCTTTTTTCTAGTGTTTATGGTATTTCTACAGAGAATCTTCATTTAATAGGCTGTATTAAAATTAAGAAGAAATTTAATTATTTATCGTTGTTGAGAAATATTTCTGAAAATATTTATTTTACCTCACTTCCTATCAAGATCATGATTAGAAAAATAATAAAAATAACGATATTTATAAAAATTAATAAATAAAAAGGGAGACAGATAACTTCTTAAAAAGAGAGATCGGTAAAATCCAGCCCTACTTTCCCAGTGTTTAGTGTAGTTTAAGATATTAGGATCAATTTTTATTATTTCACCTATAGTTTGTCCTTTATTACGATTTTAAATGTTCTTTATTATTTTTTATTTTTATTTAAACCTTAATTCTCATTAAAGTAATGATTTAAATAATAAAAATAATAAAAAAGACTGGAAAAAACCTTAGTTCCCATCAGTAGTGATTAAAAGAACTATGAAAAAATGAAAAAATAATAATAATTGTTATAATAAAAATCATGATTAAAATAATCAGTATAAAATCTATATAAAAATAAAAACTATTAAATACCCTTAGGATCTTTCCGAATCTTTAGATAATATTATGAGATCTTACTCTGAATCCCTGTATTAGATAGTATTCGGAGGGTTATTCTCCTTCAATCTTCTTTTTAAAATACTATATCTGAGATAATAGAAGTTTCTGTTTTTTAAACATTTTCTTTATTTTTTATTTTTATTAATCTATTATTTTTTATAATTATTTTTATTATTCTTTAAACTACTCTTTTGATGGGAATTAGGGTTACTTTTAATAAAAATTAATAATAGTTAGCCTGTTAGAAAGGATCCACTCCACTTCTATAGTATCTTAGAGCATTCCAGAAGAGACTATTTATCTCTCTTATTAATACCTTCTTTTTATACGTTTATTATAATTATTGTTATTTTTATTAGAATTTTTTAATGGGAATTAAGGTAATATAATAAAAAATAAAAAAGATATATTCCAAAAAACAACCAATAGGAGAGACAGAGATCTTATATTAACTATTAACTTTATATCCCTTGAAGTATTTCCTAAGCCACTAGAATAAGAATCTATTTTTTCTCTTTTCTATATTTAGAAGTTGTTAGAAAATAAGAGATTTATTTTTTAGTTTTAAAGGGTTTAACTATATTTATTATAATTATTTATTTTTTTATTGGGATTTTTTAATAAAAATTAGGGTTATTATATAATGATTATTATTTATTTCTATTATTATCAATAACTATGGTGAAAAGATGATAGTTATTCCAGCGGTAGATATTAAAGATAGGAAATGTGTTCAACTTGTACAGGGCGATCCAGAGAGGAAACTTGTAGAACTGGAAGATCCCTTGAAGGTGGCGGAGAGATGGGTAGATGAAGGGGCAGAGATGCTTCATGTGGTGGATTTAGATAGGGCTATATATCAAAAGAATACCAACGTAGATATAGTTAAAAATATAGTAAGTACCTTAGAGGTACCTGTGCAGGTAGGAGGTGGTATAAGGACTGTAGAAGATGGGATAGATCTTATAGATGCTGGGGCTTATAGGGTTATCTTAGGCACTTCTGCAGTTAAGGATCCAGGGATCGTGGAGAAACTCTCTAAGGAGGTAGGTAAGGAGAGAGTGATGGTTGCTCTGGATTCCAAGGGGGGAAAAGTAGTTATAAGGGGATGGAGAGAGAGAACTGAGCACTCTCCAGTAGATATTGGTAAGACTCTGGAGGAGAAGGGGGCAGGAAGTATTCTATTTACAAATGTAGATGTGGAGGGATTACTTAGAGGGGTAGAAATCGACACTGTTAAGATCTTGGTAAAGGAATTAAATATTCCAGTTGTGGCGTCTGGTGGTGTTAGTACCTATGAGGATATCCTTAAACTGAAGGAAACTGGGGTTGAGGGGGTAGTTATAGGATCTGCACTCTATAAAAATTTACTGGATCTTAGGAAGTGTATTGAGATATCTAAAGGTGATTAAATGAACTCTGAGGATAATAAAAAGATAATTGCAGTTGGGCATATAGCCCTTGACTATATCTTCAACGTTGAAAAATTCCCTGAACCTAATACATCTATTCAAATACCCTCTGTTAAGAGATACTACGGAGGTGCTGCCTGTAACGTGGCTGTGGCAGTTGCTAAGTTGGGACTTCGTTCTGGTATAGTCTCCTGTGTAGGATACGACTTTATAAACAGTAACTATAGTTCCTATCTAAAAAATCTCAATATAGACGTTTCTAATATATACCACTCAGATGAGGAGGAGACTCCAAAGGCTTGGATATTTACAGATCCAAAGAACAACCAGATAACTTTTTTCCTCTGGGGTGCAGCTAAACACTACAAGGAGTTGAAACCTCCAACATTTGACGGAGATATAGTACATTTAGCCACTGGTGATCCAGATTTCAATGTAAAATGTGTCGATGCTGCAAAGAAGGAAGATAAGATAGTATCCTTCGATCCTGGACAGGATCTACCTCTTTATTCCAAGGAGAACATGGAGTATATCATAGATAATGGGGACTTTGTATTTATGAACGTCCATGAATACAGGAGAGCCCTTAAACTGTTGAAAATAGATGAGGAGGACTTCAGAAAGAGGGTACCTATCTTGGTGGTAACCTTTGGAGAGAAAGGAAGTGTTATATACATCAAGGATAAAGAGATAAAGATACCTTCCATACCTACAAAGGTTGAGGATCCCACTGGTGCAGGAGATGGCTACAGGGCTGGATTTCTAACTGCCTATCTAAAGGGCTACGATCTCAAGGATTGTGGACTTATAGCCTCTGCAGTGGCCTCCTTTGTAGTTGAGAAAAGAGGATGTCAGACAAATCTACCTACCTGGGAGGATGTTATAAAGAGGTTGAAAGGGAGAGGATACACTATTGAAGAGGTTAAGAGTTAATCTCTTTTGTATATCTTAACTATCCCTTTATCTCCATCTAAAACTACCCAGTCTCCAGTCTCTATCTTAGAGATATCTATATTATCCACTAATGGAATCCTCCCTAGTATTGCTCCAGTGGCTACTATAGGTTCACACTCCCTATTTACTATTCCCTTCAATATACCTTTCCTTCCAAGGGCGTATATAACGTAGGACCCTACAGTACTCCCTTTACCTGTTGGAAAAACAAGTATTCTATCTTTTATACTTTTGCCGTATATATCACTCTCCCTATCAACTACTATACCCTCTTTATTTACCCCCCCTAGGAAAGATATAGGTTTATGGGATACCAACGCCTCACCTTCAACTATACCCTTTGATATGGATCTTCCCTTTATCTCAATGTATTCCATAGTCTCACATTTTTTATTTGATGTCCATATCTACTAAACGATAACTATTGAGAGTTCCAATTTCATAAAAACTCCTATTAAATCCTCATAAAATAGTTTAATATATTTAATGAGAATTATGTTAATTTCTTTATTTTTAACTACAGGTATTAAGATATACACCTATAGTTTCTATTAGAGAAATCCTGATTTAAAGATTTTAATAATAATACTATTATATGAGGTAAACAAAATTTGTTTTATACTACACAACAACTATGAAGGGTCTCGATAGATAATAAAAAACCTTAGTTCCCATCAGTAGTGATTAAAAGAACAGTGAAAATAATCTATATATAAATTATTAAATACTCTTAAGATCTTTCTGAACACATAGGTAAGATAAGGGATCATATTCTGATATCCACTATATTAGAAGGTATTCAGAGGATCATCAATCTTCTTTTTAAAATTTTTTGTATCTGGGATAATAGAAGTTTTTTATTTTTAATTTTTTCTTATTTTTTTTATCTTATTATTTTTATAATTCTTATTATTCTTTAAACTATTCTTTTGATGGGAACTAAGGTATATAATAAATTTAAAAAATTTTTATTATTTTTATTCCAATAATATAAAATCCAAATGTTATATAACCTCACACTCTTTTAATATCTCCTCAGCCCTCTCCTTGGAAATGCCCTCCCTTAATATTGTATACCTTTTCCTAATATTGTGGGCTATCGTTAGCGCCTCAATAAGAATCTCCTCTTCAAAACCTAACTCCTTCCCAGTAGTAGGTGCTCCAACTTTTTTTAAAGATAGTTTGATATTCTCCATATCTTCATAGTTGAGATTGCCCTCTTTGTAGTGTAGATAGGAGGAAATAATAGTACCTACTCCACACTGTTCTCCGTGGAGGCTATCTATATCCAAATCGTATTTTTTCTTTAAATAATCTAAGGCATGAGAAAATAGGTGTTCGCTTCCAGAGGCTGGCCTAGTGGAGCCTGCTATAGATATGGTAATTCCACTACCTATAAGTGCCTTTACAAGTTTCTCTGGATACTGAGATAGATCAGTATCTCTCAATACGTAATCCATCAACTCCTCTGCAATAGTTTTTGAAAAGATGGCAGAACTCTCACTGTAGTTCTCCCCTATCTCTCTATGGGCAAGTTTCCAATCTAACACCGCAGTTATATTAGATATCATATCTCCAAAGCCTGCACTTAATAGTCTCTTGGGAGATTTTCTTATGATATCCAAATCTACAACTACAGCTATTGGAGGATCCACCAAAATAGAGGGTTGTTCTAGAGAAACCACAGGTGATGCTATACCATCATTTGATGCTGTAGTAGGCATAGATATAAATGGAATTCCTGAACAGTATGCCATATATTTACCTATATCTATGGATTTTCCACCACCTACTCCTATTATAGAGTCGTATCCCTTTGTGATATTCTCGATATTCTTATCTTCCAGATCTATATCACTGTAGTAGATATAATCGAAATCTGGGGCGTATTTTTTAGTTCTTTTACCTGCAACAACTAAGGGGTTTTTTAGATTAAGTTTCGAAAGAATTTTATATAGGGCATCCCTACCTTCATCTACTGCTATATACCTTGGTATTGTGATCATCTTTTCACATCGTCGTTATTTTAAAGGTATTAAAGTAGGTTTTATAATATTATCCTCAATTTCAACCTTCATTATACTCTTTCCAAACCCTCTTGGCACTGTAGGGCTTCCAGGATTTAATAGGAGAATTTTTTTATTTAACTCTTCAATGTCGATCTTTTTAATAAGAGGTACATGGGTATGTCCAGAAATTAGAACATCTAAATTTTTCTCTAAGGAGTAGTACTTCATTTTCAATATATCTCCCCTTGGATATATAATGTCTCCATGTATAACCCCTATATTGAAACCTCCAATGTTTAAAGTTATTTCCCTTGGAAGATCGAGATAATCCATATTACCTCTTACAGCGACAGTTTTACAGATATCCCTTAAATCCTCCAATACACACTCCGATGTTATATCCCCACAGTGAATAATGAGATCTACATCTGAAAAATGTTGAAATACCTCTTCAGGCACCTTATCTGCCCTGTCATATACATGGGTATCAGAGATGATCCCTAAGATCAACTTCATCACCTATTTTTTACTTTAAAATGTTTTAAACTCTTTAAATTAAAATAATAATAAATTAAAATAATAGTTAAAAATTATTAATAAAAATAGATAAAAAATATTAAACCATTTAACTCTATCTACTCCTTAAGAAGTTCCCTAAATCCTGGGAGAGGATGAGAGAGTTCCCGGGGAATTAAGGGCATCCAACGGTTGTAATATGTATAAGTTTACAGTAATTTTTACCTTATACTATCTAGATAATATAAACATAAAAAATAAATAATAAATAAATTGGGGTTGATAATTATTAAATGTCTGAGGTAGTAAAATTATTTACAATGATAAAAGGAGCAGGTAGTATGCCTTTACTAAATAAAAATATTGTAATTTTATGTTTGTTTCTTTTACTACTAAATGGAGTATTTGCTGAAAATGTTGAATATAATTTTGGATATATAAAGATTAACCGTACAAAAACCACTGAGATTTGCAATTTTTTTATTGATAAGATGGAGAACTGTATCTACATACTTACATTTGAACACTATGGAAATATAAACGAGAGTATGAAAGTTGAGATCTATCTAATGAGAACTTAATATATATCATTGATGATTCCAACGACGGTTCTTCTAGATATAAAAAGAATGTTGGTATAGATATTACAAGTTATTTAGAAAATGGGAGTAATACCCTAATGGTAGAGGGGAAAAATTTAGATAAAAGAAGATATTATGTTTTAAATAAAAACCTCTATTATATGTAATCCCTCTACTACAGTTAAAGTACCTGTGTCTATTCCTCAAGTAATATTATCTTCAATAATGACAATATTTATCAGTTTGGAATATTTAACAAATAACTATCGAGAATCCCAATAAAAATCCTAATTTCTATCAAAATAGTAATTAAAACCCTAGTTCCCATTAAGAGTGAGATTAATTAGAAGAATAATAAGAATAATAATGATAATAACAACAAAATGTAATAAAATTTTATCTGGGAATTGTATTATGATTATAATTATTATTTTTTAAATTATTCTTTTGGTGGGAATTAGGGTTTTTTTATTAATTATTTTTTAATTATCACTTTTATAGGAAGATATAATAAAACTCCCTACCTCTCCAGACTCTCATCTATCCAACTTAAGTAATCCTTAGAACCTAATACAATAGGCATAGCAATAATCTCTGGCACCTCATAGGGATGGATCTCCTTTACCCTCTTTTCTAAACTTTCAAATTTATCCTTCCTTGTTTTGATAATGAGTAGATGCTCCTTATCCTCTTCTATCCTTCCCTTCCAAAAATACACAGATTTGATCTCAGATGTGATATTTACACAGGCGGCAAGTTTTTCCTCAACAAGTGTATTTCCTATCTTCTCTCCAACTTCCAAGTTTGGGACAGTTATAAAGACAACAATATACTCCATACTATCCCTCTTTTATCAACAACGATAAAGTTTTTAAATATTTTTATAATTTTATTTTTTACTTAATTATTTTTATAATATTTCCTTAGGTGGTGGAATGGTTACTGTGATGAAATTTGGTGGAACATCTATAGGAGACGGTAAAAGGATGAGACATGTGGCGAAGATAGTGACAGATAAAAAGAAGGTGGATAAAGATGTGGTTGTTGTAACCTCTGCAATGACCCAGATAACAAACTCCCTTATAGACATATCCAAGGAGGCGTTAGATGTAAGGGACATCAAAAGGATAAACAACTTCATAGAGGATATAAAGAAAAAACATGAAGAGGCAATCGAGGACGCCATTAAAAGTGAAGACATAAAGAGGGATGTGAGAGAAACAATATACAACTTAATAGATGAGTTGGAGAAGGTACTCATTGGAGTCGCCTACCTTGGAGAACTTACACCAAAATCTAGAGACTATATTCTATCTTTTGGGGAGAGGTTATCTGCACCTATACTCAGTGGAGCTATAAAGGACCTTGGATACCCATCTACCTACCTTACAGGGGGAGAGGCAGGTATAATAACCGACGAGAACTACGGCTGTGCTAGACCTATTAGGTTGGAGGTTAAAGAGAGGGTAGGACCTCTCTTGAGGGAGGGAATTATCCCAGTGATAACAGGATTTATAGGTAGTACTGAAAAGGGGAATATTACCACCTTTGGAAGGGGAGGTAGTGATTACTCTGCAGCGTTAGTTGGAGCAGGTTTAGATGCAGATATAGTTGAGATATGGACAGATGTAAGTGGAATATTGACCTCCGACCCAAGGATAGTTAAAAACGTTAAGAGAATTCCTAGGATGTCCTACATAGAGGCGATGGAGTTGGCGTACTTTGGAGCCAAGGTCCTCCACCCAAGAACCATAGAACCCCTTATGGAGAAGAACATACCTCTAAGAATTAAGAATACATTTGATCCAGAGAACGAGGGAACACTGATTACAAACGATAAAGAGGAGAGTAACAACATTATAAAGGCTATAACTGCAATAAAGGACGTATTTTTGATAAACATATTTGGGGCAGGGATGGTAGGAGTAAGTGGGACTGCAGCGAGAATATTCTCTGCTTTAGGTAGGGCAGATGCCAACGTAATACTAATAAGTCAGGGATCCTCTGAAACTAATGTATCTATTGTAGTGTATGGAGATGGTGAAGAGGCTGAGAGATGTTTAAGGGAACTTAGGGAGGAGTTCAAAAATAGTAATCTTATAAGGGACATATCTATAGATTGGGATGTAGCCGTGGTCTCTGCAGTTGGGGCTGGAATGAAGGGATCCCGAGGAATCGCAGGGAAACTATTTACAGCAGTTGCAGAGAGTGGAGCAAATATAAAGATGATAGCCCAGGGATCCTCAGAGGTTAATATCTCCTTTGTAATAGGAGAGAGTGAGTTAAAGAGATGTCTCCAGACACTACATGATACCTTTATAAAGTGATGGAGATGAAAGGCTTTTTCCTACATATAGTCTCAGATATTTAGGATAATAATATTTTTTATAAGAATACAAAATTTTTAGGTTATTTTTATAGCAATAGGAGAATTCTTTAAATTAATACGACCATTAAGAATCTTCAATAAAAAATAATAATTTTTATAATTATTAATTAATTAAAAAATAATGAAAAATCTTGAAACTGTTGGTACCTAAAATATAAAATAAAAATAAAGACTCTTACTCCCTAGACTTTACCGAGCGCTAAGAAACTGTGTGGGATTTCTCTGTTAATCCTCTTCTTAAGATGTTTCTTACTCTTTTTTAATTTTTAAATTTTATTATTTACTTTTATTATATTTATTTTAAAGTAATAATTAAATGTTAAATATTTATGTGTTTGATTCTAATAGTAAGGACTCTAAGTATATTTCAATCTCTTAAACTTTCCAATTTGTACCTTCTTACTCTAAAAGGGAGTTTTCTAAGTGTAAAACTCCACCAACGAAAGATCTTATCTTTTCATGTTTTTAGGAACGTCTCTTTTTATTTTTTTGTTTATTGGTTTTTTAATTTATTGTTCTATTATTCCCCTCTCCTTCAAAACTCTCAATATCTCCCTGTGGGTTTCTTCAATAGATTTTTTAGTAGTATCTATAACAATGTAGCCATATCTTGGCTTAAATATCTTGTTCTTTACAATATCCCAATACCTCTCCCTCACTAACCTTAGTGTATCTCGATTCTCAAATATCTCCTTTCTATATTTCCCCAACCTTCTAAGGGCCTCTTCAACATCTACATCTAAATACACAAGGATGTCCGGTTTTATGGCGAATCTGTTAATACTTAGTATAAAATCTAAATCAACTCCCTGAATAGTTTGATACACTATAGAGGAATAAATATATCTATCTGAGACTACATGTCTATTCTCTAACTCCCTACTTATAGTAGATACATGTTCCCTCCTATCTGCGGCAAAGAGTAAAGCCAGTGTTTCACTACTGTAGTCTATCTCTCCCCTAAGAACCCTTCTTATAAGTTTTCCAATCTCACCATCTGTTGGTTCATAGGTATAGTATCCATTGATACTCTCTGAGAGTTTCTTAGATTGCACCGTCTTACCACTGCCATCTATACCCTCAAATACTATAAACTTATACTTTCCCACCTTTCCACCTACTGCAGATTACACTCTAAATTACAGGGATGTATAAAGCCTCCCCTTATCATAAGATCTGCCAAAACTATGGCAACTACAGACTCCAATACAGGTATTACTCTTGGTAGAATAATAGGATCATGCCTTCCCTCTATCTCAATATCTACTTCCTCTCCAGTCTTTAAATTTACAGTCCTCTGAGGTTTAGATATAGATGGAGTAGGTTTAACTGCAACCCTTAGAACTAGAGGAGTGCCACAACTGATACCTGCCAGTATTCCTCCACAGTTGTTGGTCTTCAGATGTATCTCCTTGTTGTAGTAGATATACTGGTCGTTCATCTCACTGCCGTAGAGTTCAGATGATTGAAATCCCCTTCCTATCTCCACACCTTTAATGGCATTTACACTCATAATTCCTCCTGCTAACTCTCCACTTAACTTGGAGAACAGAGGATTTCCCACACCTACAGGGACATTCAACGCAACTAACTCCACCACACCTCCTACACTGTCTCCTCTCTCCATAGCCTCCTTAACGTACTCTACCATCTCCTGGGCATTTGAGGATGGACATCTAAGGGGATCACCTTCTATTCTCTCAACAACCTTATCTATATCCTCGATGTTAAACACCTCTGGATTAGAGTAGTAGTTAAAATCCCCCTCGATCTTCCCAACCTTCACAGTGTACCCAACTATCCTGATGTTGTAGGTATATTCTAACAGTTTCTTTGCAACACTCCCCCCAATTACAAGTCCCACTGTAGTTCTACCACTTGCCCTCCCCCCTCCCCTGTAGTCGTAGTTACCGTACTTCTTATAGTACGTATAGTCTCCATGTCCAGGTCTCGGTGTATATCTCAACTTACTGTAATCCTTAGATCTCTGATCTCTGTTATACACTAATGCAGATATAGGGGTACCTGTAGTTCTACCTTCAAAGACACCTGAGAGTATCTCCACCTTATCAGGTTCCCTTCTAGGTGTAGAGAATATACTGTATCCCGGCCTTCTCCTGTTCAACTCCCTCTGAATATCCTCCTCCGAGAGAGGGAGGTTACTTGGACAGCCATCTATCACAGCCCCAAGTGCTTTCCCATGACTCTCCCCCCAGGTTGTAACCCTAAAAGTTTTCCCTAAGGTGTTCATATTACCACATATTTTTAACTCTTTCTAAATCTCTCTAGTACTCAGTATAAGGTAGGAGATAAGGACTAAAAATTTTTTTATTATTTTTATAATTATTATTTTTTATCAGTGATGGATAGTTATTGTTTAGTTTTTAAAAAGTTTTGTTCATAACTAGTGTGTTGGATTTTACAATATAACGAAATAAAATAGATGGTACGAATCTCGGAAGGTTCAGGAATCAAGCCTATAGGCTGGATTCTCCAAAGGGTAAGGATTCCAGAAATATTGGGAATTTTATCCTGGGAATAATTACATCAAAAGTACGAATTTTATCCGGTTTTTACGATGTACCTTATAATAAAACAAAATAGGTAGTAATAATTTCGGAAAATTAATAGTTTTACTCCCAATATAATTGCATCAAAAGTACAGATTTCGTCAAATTTTAGAATTTTGAGAGAAAAAATCTCGGGACTAATTTTTTGGAGATACGAATTTCGCTGGAAAAATGGAATTTTATATTATAAGAAAATAGAGTAAGTTATTTTATATTATAATAGAACAAAATGAGGAGCGTAATTTGGAGAATTTTAGTAATTACCATATAACAATAGAGAATAATACCTTTTCTTCAACTCTCCCAAAACTCGTTGTAAAAGAGTTCAAAATCTTGAACATACTTCTTACCTATCCTTAGGGCGATCTCAGCCTTCTGAAGTTCCCTACCTATATAAGCAGCATGATCCATCATTCCAATAAAGTTCTCCCTTATAAGGGTATCGTATATCTCCTTGGCCCTTCTCCCTTTAACAATACATATAGGTTTCTTCCTCCTATCAAAGACGATCACTACTATATACTTATTCTCCCTGTCTAACTCTATCTTAAAACTAACCCTATCTAACACTACTTTTGAATTCTCCTCGGCAAATATAACAGGCACATCGTAGTTTTTATATGTTGTAATCTCATCGAACTTCTTATCCTTGTAGTTTATCAGGTGAAATCCTACATCCTTCGGTATGGAGTTCCTTATCTTTGCTAAGAACATCATCTTCGAGGCTATCTTCAACTCCCTTATGGAAAACCTACACTTAGAGGACGCCTCTGGAGTAAACAGTATATTGGCACCAACCTCAGATCCTATGGCAGTAAGGAGGGCATTAACCCCGTTACTGTCAGCATCAAACAACTCACTTACGTTACCTACACCGAAGAACGTTGGTATTTTATTCCTCTCCTTGAAGATCTTATAGGCAATTACACTCTCTACGAAGTTGTTATTTATAGGCTCTAATATTAGATCTCCAACAACTTTTATACCCTCCTCTATCAACCTACTTATATTCCTCTCCAACATCTCCACCCTCTCCATTGCACCTTTAGGTACTATATTCAACTTATAGTTTGTAGGAAGCACCACTGGGACGGTATTACCATCCTTCAGATAAGGTAGTAGTTCCTCCAAATTCCCTCCATCTACGCTAAGTATCATATCTACGTCTAACTTTATACCCTGAATCAACTCCTTAATGTTCATGGTGTCTATACTGACAGGTTTATCTGTGATATCCCTGACTATCTTTAAGATCCTTCTTAAATCCTGGGAGTGATCTTCGTTGGACACCATCCCCAGATCTATCATATCCGCCCCACTCTCTATGTAGTAAATAATCCTCTTTTCCAACTCCTTATCCTTCAACCATGGTACATGGACTATCTCTCCAAGTACCCTCATAGGGTAGTTATCTCCAACCTTCAGAGAACCTATCTTAATATCTCCAGAAGATAGGGGCTTTTCCTCGTACTCCCTTATTAGATTCTCTGCCTCCTCCCTTAGGTACTTCAATATCTGGGCATCTGCATAATCCTTAGTAGATAGTTCTATACTCTCCAAGTTATCTAACAGTAACGGAATATCCGAAGCCTCCCTCGTTGATTTATAGCACCTTATCCCAGTCTCCTCCTCAACTACCTTTAAGTCATGCCTAATTAGTCCAGTAACCAGTACAAAATCGTATATCTCTGAAAGTGGTTTATTGAACCTTTTCTCCAGGGATCTTATCTCCCTTATTATCATCCTCGGTGTTAAAAATGCGGCGATGGAGATGTCAGCCATATGTACATCTACGTAGTTATACTTTTTTACAGTTTCCTTTACCCTTTGATAGGCCTGTTTTCCAGTAATTATAAGTATCCTCATAGTTTAAACCGTTTAAATCATTTTTTACCTTAACCGAATATTTTATATATTAGTAAGTTTTACTATTGTAGGATATTTTAACAAAAACTATTTTTATTATTATAATAATAATTAATTTTTAATTAATTATATTTTTTATCCATTTTTATAGCCTTAGGAGGTGTCTCTGTGGAAAAGGGGAAAGTAAGTAGTGGTTTTATACATCCTTCTCTACCAAATACTCTCTCCTTAGTTGCTGGGAGCGGTGAGGGGAGTAATCCATTGAATGCCTTCGATAGGGCACTTCTTAATGCAGGAGTAGGTAATCTAAATTTAATCAGGATTAGTAGTATCGTACCACCTAAGGTGGATATCATCCCACTGCCTAAGATACCTATGGGTTCCCTGGTACCAATAGCCTATGGATATCACACAAGTGATATAAAAGGAGAGACAATAGCGGCAGCAGTTAGCGTTGCCCTTCCAAAGGATAAGGAGTTATGTGGTCTTATAATGGAGTACGAAGGCGTCTGTAGTAAAAGGGAGGCAGAAAATAAGGTTGTTGAAATGGCGAAAGAAGGATTTGAGATGAGAGGTTGGGAAATCGACAAAATAATCTCCATATCTTCAGAGCATACTGTAGAAAAGGTAGGATGTGCCTTTGCAGGGGCAGTTCTATGGTATAAGTAAAATAAGGAGTAAGTTTTTAAAATAAAATTAAAAATAATAGTTAAAAATTTATTATAAGAAGATTATTATTAAGATAAAAATTATAAAATTTTAAGGGGGTGAGACTATTGAAACACTTAGGAAAACACCTAATATTGGAACTTTGGGGTTGTGACAGTAGGGCTCTCGACGATCAGGAGGGTATTGAGAGGATGTTAGTAGATGCTGTAAAGGCCTGTGGGGCTACTTTGATATGTGTGAAAACACATAAATTCTCCCCCCAGGGAGTTACAGGAGTTGCAGTTTTAGCGGAGAGTCATATATCTATCCATACCTGGCCTGAATTGGGATACGCTGCAATGGATGTATTCACCTGTGGCGAGCATGTGAATCCAGAGGATGCTATACCTACTATAAAGTCCTTCCTGAAACCAACTAACTTTGAGGTAATAGATATAAAGAGGGGCAATATAGTGGATTGACTATCAATTATCCACAGGAACAGATCGGAGGGATACTTTGCCCTGTGAGTTATGGTTCTCAGAGTATCAGACGAAGGATCTCAAGTTATCTGCTAAGGTAAAGGATGTCCTATTTACGGGAAGATCTAAGTATCAGGAGATACAGATATTGGATACTGTTACATTTGGTAGGGCACTTATACTGGATAACACATTTCAAACCACAGAAAAGGATGAGTTCATATACCATGAACTTATAACCCATCCTGCCATGTTTACCCATCCAGATCCTAAGAAGGTTTTAGTTATTGGAGGGGGAGATGGAGGTACTGTAAGGGAGGTCCTTAAACACGATACCGTTGAGAGGGTGGATTTTGTAGAGTTAGATGAGATGGTTGTAGAGGTCTGTAAGAAGTATCTCCCTACCCTCAGTTGCCAGATAGACAACGAAAAGGTAAATACTATATTT
Organism: Methanofervidicoccus sp. A16; assembly: GCF_003351865.1. Classification (NCBI taxonomy): domain Archaea; kingdom Methanobacteriati; phylum Methanobacteriota; class Methanococci; order Methanococcales; genus Methanofervidicoccus; species Methanofervidicoccus sp. A16. The sequence continues at coordinate 840,517 of NZ_CP022242.1, forward strand.
ACAGATGGGATAGAGTACGTTGCTAAATGTAAGGAGAAGTACGACGTTATCATCGTCGATTGTCCAGATCCAGTGGGTCCTGCAAAGGGCCTCTTTGAGAAGGACTTCTACAAGAATTTATACAAGTGTTTAGGGGAAGATGGGGTAATGGTACAGCAGACAGAGAGCCCTATATTCAACAGGGATCTCATCTTCAACATTAAAAAGTACTTAGAAGATGCAGGGTTCAACATTGTGAAACTTATGGTTTATGCAATACCAACCTATCCAAGTGGGTTCTGGAGTTTCACATTGGCCTCGAAGAGATACGATCCTTTAGAGGTGCCTCCTGAAAAGATTAAGGAGAGACTTAAGAAGATGGAGACTAAGTACTACGATGAGGATGTCCATCGAGGTGTATTTTTGGCGGTACCTAAGTTTTTGAAGGAAAATATTCCTGTGTTTTAAAAAAAGATTAATATATTTATTTCCCCTCTCTCTACCTTATCTTTACCAATATTATTTTTCTTTAAGTTCCCTCTCTAAGAAATATATAAAATATCTGAGTAATAATATACTAATCCTAATACTAATCCTAGATCTTAGAACTATCGACAGTTAGATAAATCAAGACACTAGGAGCAAAATAGGGTATAGATCATCATTACAGTATTTGCAAGGAGATATACCACGGGGCGTTAAAAACTCCTTTTTTTCTTTTCTTATCTCCTTGTAGCCTTCTTTATGCCCTCCAATGATCTCTCTTCTGTCGTTTTCTTATTCTTTTCTGATTACTACTTTCTCATATTTTTCTTATATTTATTAAAAAATTTTTTATGTAAAAGAGTAAAATTTATATATCACCTTATACAAATAATTATCTGTGGCTAGGCCGGGGGGTTAGGCGTCCCCTGTAACCCGAAATCGCCTTATGCGGGGGCCGAAAACTTGGGGGCGGCATGGGTCTTCTCTACCCATCCCTAAGTCCTACGATGACATTTCGTCCTGTGGGGTAAGACGGTGGAGGGGCCTACTTCGGAGGAAGTAGGTAACCTCCTTTACCTACCGAACCCCGTCAGGCCCGGAAGGGAGCAGCGGTAGGTAGGACGTCGACGCTCACAGGGGAGCGGAATGGAGTAGGACTTGGGGGACAATGGGTAGAGGAGGCCCATGTCCACCCCAAGGAAGCCACACATTTTTTATTGTTAACAAAGATTTATATATTTAAATAAATAATTTTTATTTTTAGTATTTTAACCAATAAATTAAAATACAATCCTAATTTCATCAAAAGTATTTAATAAATATTGATAATTAATTATAGGACTATAAAATAAACAGATGGATTTTCCTAAGTTATTATTGAAGATTGTGGAGGGGGAAATTTCTCAAAATATTTTCTAACGTTAGAAAAATTATATATAATAATCTATAAACTATCTTAAACACTGTTTATAAAAACCTATTAAAAAGTGATCTCTATGGTAAAGATCTTAGACACTACTTTGAGAGATGGAGAACAAACTCCAGGGGTATCTCTAAGTCCCCATGAGAAGTTAGAGATAGCCATAAAACTTGACGACTTAGGAGTAGATATAATAGAGGCTGGAAGTGCTATAACCTCTAAAGGAGAGAGGGAAGGAATAAAGGCTATAACCTCCCAGGGGTTAAATGCTGAAATATGTTCCTTTGCCAGGGCCATGACTGTGGATATAGACTACGCCTTAGAGTGTGATGTAGATAGTGTCCACCTCGTAGTCCCTGTATCAGATATACATATTAAGTACAAACTGAGAAAAACAAGAGAGGAAACCCTTAAATGTGCACTGGATGCTGTAGAGTATGCCAAGGATCATGGTCTAATTGTAGAGCTATCGGGAGAGGATGCTACCAGGAGCGATGTTGACTTTCTAATAGAGTTGTTTAAGAAGGGAGTAGAGGTTGGTGCAGACAGGGTCTGTATATGTGATACTGTGGGGGTACTTACTCCAGAGAGATCCTACGACCTCTTTAAGAGGATAAGTGAGGAGATACCTGTACCTGTATCTGCCCACTGTCATAACGACTTCGGTATGGCAACTGCAAACACCATATCTGCAATAAGAGGAGGTGCCCAGGAGTGTCATCTAACTATCAACGGTATAGGAGAGAGGGCTGGAAATACCTCCTTAGAGGAGGTTGTAATGGCACTCCATATACTTTACAACATCAAGACGAATATAAAGACTGAGAAACTTTACGAGGTATCAAGGTTAGTATCTAGAATTATGAAGATACCTGTTCCTCCAAATAAGGCGATAGTGGGGGACAACGCCTTTGCCCATGAGGCAGGGATACATGTAGATGGACTTATAAAGAACAGTCAGACTTACGAGCCTATACCTCCTGAGATGGTTGGAAACAGGAGGAGAATCATACTTGGGAAACACAGTGGTAAGGCTGCACTTAAGTACAAGTTGGATCTTATGGGCATATCACTAAGTAAGGAGGAGTTTGAGAAGGTGTATGAGAGGATAAAGAACCTTGGAGATCTTGGTAAATATATATCTGATGTAGATCTTAAAACTATAATAAACGAGGTTAGAGGAGAGTCCCCTGAAAGAAAGATACAATTAGATGAACTTACAGTGGTATCAGGTAATAAGATAACACCTGTTGCATCTATTAGATTGAAGTTCTCTGGAGATAGGAAAGAGGAACAACTTATAGAGACATCCTTTGGTGTAGGTCCAGTGGATGCGGCGATAAATGCCATCAGGAAGGCTTTAAGTAGTGTTGCAGATATAACCCTTGAGGAGTATCACGTTAGATCCATAGGTAGTGGAACAGATGCCTTCGTAGAGGTAACAGTTAAACTTAGGAGAGGACATGAGGTAGTAGAGGTCAAGAGCCAACAGGAGGATATAATAAGGGCTTCAGTGGATGCAATGATGGAAGGTATAAATCTCCTTATTTAAAAAATTTTAAAAATAGTTGTCGGGAATAAAACGTTTTAAAAAAAAAGATAAAAAAACTTCTAGAAAGAAAGATTAACAGAAAGGCTCTATCCCATCTCTTCAGTGCAAATATAGGCTAAGAAATAAGAGTTTATTTTATTTTTTTATCTGATTAGATCTTTATAAGTTTAGGACTATTTTATAATTTACTCTCTTTTTTATAATAATTATTATAATAAGTATATTCATTTTTAAATTATCTTTTCTGATAGATACCAGAGTAGGTACCAACTACACCACTACACTTAATAAAGAGGATCTGGGCAATCCTTGCATATCTGTAGAGTGTAATTGGATTCATCACATTTAAAAGATACTCAGGATATCCTTCATATCCAGGGTCATGAACTGCAGTATATAAGGTACATCCCATCCTTAAGAGACTACTCCTTGGATAGACTAGGGCGGCCATATCTTCAGGCACCTTTACCTTATCTGCCACTTTTATAAGATAAATCCCTTTATCTAGGGAAATCTTGATATCGTCTTCTGAGGAAAATATCCTCCTGTAATTTGGAAGTTTTCTCTTATTATTACTGTAGTCGAGAACTCCCTCTCCCTCAATCTTATATATACTTCCAACCCTTAGATCTATACCACACTGTTGTACCTGTGTATCGTCCAATATTTCTACAAATTTTCTAGATATCTTAGGTCCTAGGATCATCATTTATCCCTTGTAGTTTAAATAGTTTTTATTGTAATTTTATAGAATTATAACTTATATAACGAATAATAATTAAAAGTTATAGAACTTTATATATATAAGAAAAATAAAAAAAGCAAAATTTCTGTTATTATTTCTTATCTTAAATGTTTTTGAGATTTTACAACATTTAATAAAAAATAAAAGTATAAAAATTATAAAATTATATATGAGACACTTATAAAGGAAAAAAGGGTGATAAATATGAAAAATAAGGTAGTAGTTGTCACTGGAGTACCAGGGGTAGGAGGTACAACCTTAACCCAAAAGGCTATAGAGAGGTTAGAAAAGGAGGGAATTCACTACCAGTTGGTAAATTTTGGTACTTTAATGTTTGAAGTTGCAAAATCGGAGAACTTGGTTGAAGACAGAGATCAGTTGAGAAAGTTAGATCCAGATACTCAGAAGAGAATCCAAAAGATGGCTGCAAGGAAAATCGCCGAGATGGCTATGAAGAGTCCTGTTATTGTAGATACTCACAGTACAGTTAGGACTCCTAAGGGTTATTTGGCAGGACTGCCTAAGTGGGTACTTGATGAACTTAACCCAGATATTATAGTACTTGTGGAAACTACTGGAGACGAAATACTTATGAGAAGGTTGGGAGACGCCAGTAGAAACAGGGATTTGGAAACCACTAAAAGTATAGAGGAACATCAGTTTATGAACAGATGTGCTGCTATGACTTACGGGGTACTAACTGGAGCCACTGTAAAGATTATTAAAAACAGGGACAAACTATTAGATGATGCTGTTGAGGAGTTAGTATCTGTTTTAAAGTAATTCTTTTTTACTCTTTTTTCTTATAAATACTGAGGAGGTAAAGATGTTTGAGATATTACATGTTATCGTAGGTGCCTACTATAAAACTATGGATATGTTGTTTATGCCCATTATAATAAACACCCATCCTGCCCTCGCTATACTTATAATATCCTTTATAGTATCTTTTATTATTACACTGGCTACTAAGTTATTGGTTGATCAGAAGAGGATGGAAGAGATTAGAGAGAAAATTAAAGAGTTTCAGGTGAAGATAAGGAAGGCTTCTAAGGATCCAGAACTTATGAAAGAGATAGAGAAGGAACAGGAAGAAATAATGAAGATTCAGATGGAAATGATGAGGATGAGTTTTAAACCTATGATATACACCTGGATACCTATTATAGCTATTTTCGCCTATTTGAAACATGTCTACGATTACAACGGGGTGTTGCATACCTTAGATCCTACCTGGAACGGAGTGGTAGTTTATCTCCCTCCTATCCTCTCTAAGTTATTACTAGTGCCCTTCTTCCACTGGTTAGGGGGTTTGTTCTATAAGGGTGGATTTGGTATAGTCTCAGACTATGCCCTTGGATGGCTTGGATGGTATATAGTATGTTCAATGGCTACATCCACTGTTTTGAGGAAGGTGATGGGTGTAAAGTAAAAGGGATAGTATGGCAAAGAAACCTGTAGTAGGGGTACTCTCTGGAGATAGGATAGTGGTATTTAGTAAAGAGGGTATGTCCCGGTTAAGTGCCAAGAGGTACGGAGAGTTAAACGAGAACTTTCTATCACTATCTCTAATAGAGGGGCTCTATCTACTGTCGAAGAACTGGATAAAGGTTAAATTTAAGGATAGGTTTCTATCCTTTGAGGAACTTTACAACTACGCTAAAGAAATAGATGAAAGACTGTGTATAAAGTATCTGGTGTATAGGGATCTGAAAAATAGAGGTTATACAGTAAAAACTGGACTTAAGTACGGGGCTGATTTTAGGCTCTACAGTAGGGAGAACATCGATGAGGTACACTCTGAATACCTTGTAAAGGTGTTCTCCGAGGATAGACCTTGTTCCATATCAGAACTTACAGGGTTTGTAAGGGTCGCCCACTCTGTTAGAAAGAAGTTAATAATCGCCATCGTAGATAATGACGGGGATATCGTCTACTACAACATGGAATATATAAGACCTTAAGGTGATAAGATGGTTTTAAGGATCTCACCTGAGAAGGAGAAGGAACTTATTATGGATATATTGAAGAGTTATGGAGTAAGTGAGGAGGATGCAGAGATCACTGCAAATATATACGTAGAGGCTGATCTTAAGGGGTTCCGATCCCATGGTATAGGCAGGTTTCCCCAGACAGTTACAAGTATTGAAGTAGGGAATATCAACGTCAACCCAGATATTAAGGTTATAAGGGAGAGTCCTGCAGTGGCTACCATCGACGGAGACATGGGGTTAGGTTATGTGGTGGGAGAGAGGGCTATGGAGTTGGCTATGGAGAAGGCGAAGAATGTAGGTATAGGTGCAGTTGCAACTGTGAATTCCAACCACTTCGGTATAGCAGGGCACTACGCAGAGATGGCACTTAGGGAGGATCTCATCGGTATAGTGATTACAAATACAGAACCTGCAATGGCACCTTTTGGAGGTATGGAGAAGATACTTGGGACAAACCCAATAGCGATAGCCATCAAGGGGAAGAAACATATATACTCCTTAGATATGGCAACCTCCTCCATTGCAAGGGGAAAGATAATGGAGGCTGCAAGGACTGGAAAGAAGATCCCTGAAAATTGTGCCATAGATAAGGAAGGTAATCCTACTACAGATCCTAAGAAAGCCTTAGAAGGTTGTATTTTGCCATTTGGAGGTCCAAAGGGGTACGCCTTAGCCTTAGCAATTGAGATAATTGCGGCTATAGGAGGGGCGGAGATGGGTAGTAAGGTTAGAGGGACTGCAACTCCAACTGAGAGATGCACTAAAGGGGATCTCTTTATAGCCATGGATCCAGGATTCTTTGGAGATAAGGAGGAGTTTATGGAAAAGGTTGATGCCCTTATAGAGGAGATAAAAAACTCCAAACCTGCCAAGGGTTCTAAGATACTTATACCTGGAGAGATAGAGAGGATGAATATGGAGAAGTATAGAAAAGAGGGTATTGAAATTGATGAGGTACTTTACAACAGATTAAAGGAGATATGTGAAAAGAGAGGGTTAAAGATAGAGAAATACTTTTAAAATATTCATTGTAATTATTTAAACAAAACCCTACCAACAGGTACGAAAATCTTTTATTAGTATATTAAAAAATAGTTTAGAAGATAATTATAATTTTTTATTATTTATAACATTAAAATTATTATTAAAAAATCATTATCCACTCTCTAACTCCTCCTTCAATTCAAGGGCTCTCTTTATCCACTCCTCTTCAAATGGCCTCTCAGATGCTATCATCACTATACTCTTTCCGTAGAACGTTTTTCTTATCCTCATACCCTCTGGAAATACCCTATTCATAAAGTCTAGTACCTTAGATATGAACTCTTCCTCTGCATCGTATATAATCATATCTAGATCTATGGGTGTATCTGTAATAATCTCGAACCTTGAGGGCTGATCTATTACATTCAACTTTTCCAATAACTGAGGGGCATAGGTTTCGTCTTCTATTTTTAATTTTGTGATCGTTCTATCTCCCTCCTTTTTACTCTCCTCTACAGTTACAACATCTCTAAGTTTTATAGGTTTGGAGGTGGATTTTGGGAGAACACCAATGATAAAGTAGGGGTCTTTTTCTCTACATATCATAACTACTTTAGTTAAAGATTTTCCAATAACTACATCCATCAGGGCAGTTTGAATTATTTTATAGTATATCTCCTGTCCAGCCTTATCCTCACAATCTACGTATATCTTAGCCATGCTTCTTCCCCAAAAATTTATCTAAAATCTAATATCACCGTTATTCTTTATTGGTGAAGATTATTTAAAACTTTTTATTACAAGGGAAGCAACTTACCGAAAAAGATATATAGGAGTAAAAAATACTCTACATGATGCACATCGAAAGATTATCACACTAGACTATTTTACGGAGGCTAAGAATGTGAAGGTGACCTCCCATAGGTTGGTACCTAAACATGAAATTATGTCAGAAGAAGAAGTACAAGACTTGTTAAAAAGGTACAATATAAAGATACAGCAGTTACCTAAGATATTCGACACCGATCCTGTTGTTGAGGAGATAGGGGCAAAACCAGGTGATGTTATTAGGATAACTAGGGAGAGCCCTACAGCCGGGAAGAGTGTATATTATAGGTTAGTAATTAAGAAAACTGTATAACTAATTTTATTAATACCTATCTATGATATTCAATTTTTATCTATTATCCGTATTATAATTATTATTAATACCTACCAATGGGGAGAAATATGGAAACCCAGACAATAGTAGATTCCTTTTTTAAAGAGAATAGTTTAGTAAAACATCAGATAGAGTCCTTCAACAGATTTTTAGATTATAAATTACAGAAGATAATAGATGAAGTAGGAGTTATAGAGACTGAAATTAAAGGAGGATATAAGGTAAAACTTGGTAAGATCAGAGTGGAAAAACCAGTAAATAAAGAGGCAGATGGTTCTATTAGAAGAATAACTCCTATGGAGGCTCGAATAAGGAATCTATCATATTCTGCCCCGGTATATCTAGAGATGACGCCTATTATTGGAGGGGATGGTGAAGAAGAGGTCGTTGGTGAAACTGTAGAGGTGTATATAGGAGAATTACCTATAATGCTTGGATCCAAGGCCTGCTATCTTTATGGGAAAAGTAGGAAAGAGTTAATAGACATGGGGGAGGATCCTGAGGATCCGTTCGGTTACTTTATAATAAACGGTTCAGAGAGGGTACTAGTAACCCAGGAGGATCTAGTTCAGAATAGGATTCTATGTGAGAAGACTGAAAGAAACAACAAGATGGTTTATGTTGCTAAGGTGTTTTCAACTAGACATGGGTTCAGGGCTCTATGTACCGTTGAAAGGCATGAGGACGGTAAGTTAAATGTAACCTTTCCAGGTCTCGCTGGAAGTATTCCTCTTATTATACTCATGAAGGCCCTTGGAGCAGAAAGTGATAGTGATTTAATAAACATGATATCTGACGATCAACGAGTAGTTATGCAGTTAATTACAAATATACTAGAGATTAGGGAGGAGTACAACATAGCCACCCAACAAGACGCTTTGGAGTATATTGGAAAGAAGGTTGCACCTGGACAGCCAAAAGATTATAGGCTTAAGAGGGCAGAGACTATACTCTGTAACTATCTACTACCACATATGGGCGTTAAAAAAGAGGACTTTATTAAAAAGTGTGCCTTCTTAGGGAGGATGGCGAGAAATGCCATTGAGTTGTATCTAGGTCTTAGAGTTGAGGATGACAAGGACCACTATGGGAATAAGAGATTAAAACTTGCAGGGGAGTTGATGGAGGATCTATTTAGGTACTCCTTCAACCAGTTAGTTAAAGACATAAAGTATCAGTTAGAGAGGCAGGTTCTTAGGAACAGATCTCCCTCTATACAGTCTGCAGTGAGAAGTGATGTTTTAACTGAGAGAATAAGGCATGCCATGGCTACAGGAAACTGGGTAGGAGGTAGAACTGGAGTAAGTCAGTTGTTAGATAGAACAAGTTATCTCTCTACTCTATCTCAACTGAGAAGGGTAGTATCTCCACTATCTAGGTCTCAGCCACACTTCGAGGCAAGGGATCTTCATGCTACCCAGTGGGGTAAGATATGTCCCTCTGAAACACCTGAGGGTCCAAACTGTGGTCTCGTTAAGAATCTGGCAATAATGTGTAAGGTTACTACAGATGAGAAGGAAGGGGAGAAGAAGGTATTAGAAATTTTAAAGGATATCTCTATAAACCCTGTTAGAGAGTTTCTAACTCCTCCTAACTCCTAAGGAGGGAATATAACTGTTAAAGTGTTAATAATACTCCAAAGGTGAAATCCTTGAAAAAGGAGGTAAATCTCTATATCAACGGAAAGTTGGTAGGTACAGTAGATAATCCCGAAGAGGTTGTCAAATATTTAAGAGAGAAGAGGAGAAGGGGGGAGTTATCACCCTATACCTCCATATCCTATAACGAGGAGAGTAACGATATCCACATCTCTACAGATGGAGGTAGGATAATAAGACCTCTTATTGTTGTAGAAAATGGGAAGCCCAAACTAACTGAGGAACATATTGAGAAGTTAAAGAAAGGAGAGATAACATTCTCAGATCTAGTTAAAGAAGGAGTTATAGAGTATCTAGACGCTGAAGAGGAGGAAAATGCCTACATTGCAGTGTACGAGGAGGAGTTAACTGAGGAGCATACCCATTTGGAGATAGATCCCATGTCTATATTAGGGGTGGGTGCAGGTGTGGCCCCCTATCCTGAACACAACTCTGCACCAAGAATTACCATGGCTGCTGCCATGGCAAAGCAGTCTATAGGTTTCCCAACGTCAAATATTAGGCAGAGAATGGATACTAAAGGCCATCTTCTTCATTACCCTCAGGTGCCAATAGTAAAGACAAAACACCAAGATATAATAGGATTTGATAAAAGACCTGCTGGACAGAACTTCGTAGTAGCCATTATGAGTTATGAAGGATACAATATGGAGGATGCATTTATATTGAACAAGGCGTCCATTGAGAGGGGACTGGGTAGAAGTACCTTCTTTAGATGCTACGAGGGTTACGAGAAGAGATACCCTGGAGGACAGATGGACAGATTTGAAATACCTGAGAGGGGCGTTAGGGGATACAGATCAGAAGAGGCCTATAAAGCCTTGGGAGAGGATGGAATAGCAGAGGTTGAGGCAGAGGTAGAATCTGGAGATGTGATAATTGGAAAGACATCTCCACCAAGGTTCTTAGAGGAGCAGGATATATCCCTTAGAACGAAATCCCAGAGAAGGGACACCTCCGTTACAGTGAGACATGGGGAGAAAGGTATAGTAGATACTGTAGTACTGACGGAGACCAAGGAAGGAAATAGACTGGTAAAGGTGAAGGTTAGAGATCTAAGGATACCTGAGTTGGGAGATAAGTTCGCCTCCAGGCATGGACAGAAGGGGGTTGTTGGGTTAATAGTTCCCCAGGAGGATATGCCATTTACTGAAAGTGGAATAGTACCAGATCTAATAATAAACCCTCACGCTATACCATCTAGAATGACAATTGGACAACTTTTAGAGATGATAGGAGGAAAGGTTGGAGCCTTAGAGTGTAGGAGGATAAACGGTACAATATTCTGTGGAGAGAAGGAGTGGGATCTGAGGAAAGCTCTAGAAATGTACGGCTTTAAACATCATGGGAAGGAGGTAATGTACAGCGGAAAGACGGGAGAAAAGTTAGAGTGTGAGATATTCATCGGGATAGCCTACTACCAGAAACTGCACCACCTCGTTGCAGGTAAGATACATGCAAGAAGTAGGGGACCAATTCAGGTGCTTACAAGACAGCCTACAGAGGGTAGAGCAAGGGAGGGTGGTTTAAGATTTGGAGAGATGGAGAGAGACGTACTTATAGGACATGGTGCTGCTCTACTTCTCAAAGAGAGGTTATTTGATGAGTCTGATCCTTACCAGTGTTATATCTGTTCAAACTGTGGAGAGATTGCCATATATGACCATAGAAAAGGTATTAAGTACTGCCAAGTATGTGGGGAGATTGAGGACGTCCAGAGTAACAAAAAGATTCCTGGAATCAAAATGCCATATGCATTTAAGTTGCTCCTGGATGAACTTAAAAGTATGGGTATAAATCCAAAGTTAAAGGTTAGAGATAGGGTATAATAGTAGTATTTTCTCTTAAAAATAATAATTATTATTATAAAAATTATTTAAAAAAAATTAAGAAGGATGTTAAAAATAGGGGTTGAAGTCCTATTGTCTATTATTTCCCTTTAATTATCCCTATATTTTCCCCTAATAATGTCCATAAGCACTGAAGAAAGTAGTATCTCACTCCGATAGTACTGTCACTCTTTGATTTATAAACATGAATAAAACTTCAACCTCTAAAGCATCTTATAATAGTTAAGATAGGTGAAGTCCTATGGACAAATATGACATTCCAAAGGAAATTGGAGAAATTTTATTTGGTCTCCTCTCTCCCGATTATATTAGAAAGATATCTGTAGCGAGAATAGTAACGGCAGATACTTACGACGATGACGGTTATCCTATAGAAGGAGGATTGATGGATACAAGGTTGGGAGTTATAGACCCTGGGTTAATATGTAAAACATGTGGAGGTAGAATTGGAACCTGTCCAGGACACTTTGGACATATAGAACTTGCGAAACCTGTAATACATATTGGATTTGCAAAGGAGATATACAAGATTCTTAAGGCTGTATGTCCTCACTGTGGAAGGGTGACACTCTCTGAAACGAAGAGGGAGGAATATTTAAAGAAAATGAAAAAATTGGAGGATGAAGGAGGGGATAGGTGGACCTTAGTAGATGAGATACTGAAGGATGCTGCAGGGAAGGAAGTCTGTCCCTACTGTGGAGAGACAAAATACAGTATTAAGTATTCTAAACCTACATCCTATTACAGGGTAGAGGGCAAATCAGAAAGGCAAATGACACCTTCAGAGGTTAGAGAAATACTAGAAAAGATACCAGATGAGGATTGTCCACTGTTGGGAATAAATCCAAAGACTACAAGGCCAGAGTGGATGGTTTTAACTGTATTACCTGTACCTCCCGTTACTGTGAGGCCCTCTATTACACTTGAAAGTGGAGAGAGGAGTGAGGACGATCTAACCCATAAGTTGGTTGATATAATAAGGATAAATCAGAGGTTGGAGGAGAATATTGAAGGAGGAGCTCCACATTTAATTATTGAAGATCTCTGGGATCTTCTACAGTACCATGTAAATACCTACTTTGACAACGAGGCACCAGGTATACCTCCCGCCAAACATAGAAGTGGAAGGCCCCTTAGAACCTTGGCCCAGAGATTAAAGGGTAAAGAGGGTAGGTTCAGACACAACCTTGCTGGTAAGAGGGTAAACTTCTCTGCAAGGACTGTTATATCACCAGATCCAAGACTGAGTATAAACGAGGTAGGAGTACCAGTAGAGATAGCGATGGAGTTGACAGTACCTGAAAAGGTTACAAAGCACAACATCGAGAGGATAAGAAGACTTATAAAGAACGGTGCACAGAAACACCCTGGAGTGAACTATGTAATAAAGAGGATAAAATTGGGAGATGGAAGAGAAGAGGAAGTAAAGATAAAAATAAACGAGAAGAACAAGGATCTATGGGCTGAAAAGGTTGAAGAGGGAATGGTAGTTGAGAGGCATCTAATGGATGGAGATATAGTACTGTACAACAGACAGCCATCCCTCCATAGGATGTCCATCATGGCCCATAAGGTTAAAGTACTACCTTACAGAACCTTCAGACATAACCTCTGTGTATGTCCACCATATAACGCAGATTTCGATGGAGACGAGATGAACCTCCATGTTCCTCAGAACGAGGAGGCCATGGTAGAGGCTGAAGTCCTCATGTTGGTGGAGAAACATATCGTCTCCCCAAGGTTTGGAGGACCTATTATCGGAGCGATCCACGACCATATCTCTGGAGCATATATATTGACAAGTTCCTACTTCACAAAGGATGAGGCTGTTCTTATACTAAGGGCTGCAGGAATTAAGGAGGATCTAGGAGAACCTGATATAGTAAAGGATGGTGTAGAACTGTACAGTGGGAAGAGACTCTTCAGTAAGGTACTGCCAGAGGGACTAAATCTGAAGTACAGGGCAAAGGTCTGTAAAAAATGTGATGTATGTAAGGATGAGTGTCCCTACGACGCCAAGGTAGTTATAAAGAACGGAGAACTTGTAAAAGGTGTGATAGACAAAAATGGATATGGTGCAGAGGCAGGTATCCTCTTGAATACAATAGTGAAGGAATACGGATCTGAGGTTGCAAGAGACTTCTTAGATAGATCTACAAAGATGGTTATTGAAACCCTTATGATAAAAGGGTTTACAACAGGTATAGACGACGAAGATATACCAGAGGAGGCTAGAAAGGAGATCCAGAGGATACTAGATAAGGCTGAGGAAGAGGTAGAGGAGATTATTAGGGCTTATGAGGAGGGAACTCTTGAACCTTTACCTGGAAGAAACCTAGAAGAATCTAGGGAAACCTACATTATGCAGATACTAGGTAGGGCAAGGGATGAGGCAGGTAAGGTTGCAGAGAGATATCTAAGTGAGAACAACCACGCTGCACTGATGGCTAGAACTGGTGCTAGAGGATCTCTCTTAAACATCACCATGATGGCGGCCTGTGTAGGTCAGCAATCTGTAAGAGGAGGAAGAATATTCAGAGGGTACAGAAGAAGGACACTTCCACACTTTAAGAAGGGTAGTCTATCGGCGAGATCCCATGGATTCGTTAGAAGTTGCTATAAAGAAGGTCTATCTCCAACTGAGTTCTTCTTCCACGCAATGGGAGGAAGGGAAGGTTTAGTTGACCAGGCAGTTAGAACTGCCCAGTCAGGATATATGCAGAGGAGACTTATAAACGCCCTCCAGGATTTAAAGGTAGAGTACGACGGCACAGTTAGGGATGCAAAAGGACTTATAGTTCAGTTTACCTACGGAGAGGACGGAGTAGATCCCGCTAAGGCAGACCATGGAAAGGCTGTAGATTTAGACAAGATATTCACAAAGGTACTGTCTAGGAGAGGAGAAATGACTTAAAATATTATTATATTTTTAATTTTAATTAGTTTCCATTAAATAATATTTACCCTAATTCCCATCAAAAAATTCTAATAAGAATAACAATAATTATAAAAAATAAAAATATAAAAAGAAGTATTAAAATTATTGAAATCAAAATAAGAGATAAATAATCTCTCCTGGAATGCTCTAAGATACTGTAGGGATAAAACAGATCCTCCCTAACAGTCTGCTATTATTAACTTTATTATTTTTTTTATTATCTAAATCTTACTTTGGTGGGAATTAAGGTTTATTTTATTGTTCCTCTTAAGATTTTTATTATTTTTTATTATGATAATCATTTTTATTATTATTTTTTTAATCACAATCTTGATGGGGACTAGGGTATAATATTTATTTAGGGTATAATATTTATTATTATTTTTATTCTTTAGGATTTTAATGAATAGAAATAAAAAAAGGAAAAAATACTGGTGAAAAACAAATCTGCTGTATTTTCTAGAAAGTTTTACCACTGGGAAAGTAGGAAAAAACACTACTATTAGTTCTATTCCTTATAAATATTGATTACCGTCTCCACTCCAATCTATAGATAGAATTCTGTCGGAGATTACTTCCTCTTTTTCCTTCTGTACTCTTCAACATATTTATTGATCATACTCAATATTTTATTCCATCCGAAGTTTTTCTTTAGAGAACCTACTACGAAGGTATCTGTCCACTGGCTCCATGGAGGAGAATATCCAAATAACTCCACTATCCTATCCAACTGACTATCCCAATCCCTCCTCTTTATCTTATCCATCTTGTTTATTAGAACTATAGGGTTTAACTTCAACTCTTTTAAAAACTGGAACATTTCAATATCAATTGGTATCTCATTCCTGCTATCCCATCTTTTCACAATCTCAGGAAAGGCCTTCCCATCTATTACTAAAATTGAACAGGCTATCTTCTCACAGTTATCCTCTATATACCACACTATTTTATCTTTTATAGATTCCTCAACTTTCTTATCTAAACCGCTCATAAATCCAAAACCAGGGAGGTCAACCAAGGTATAGTTTTTCATGGGGTATTTATTTATTTTTAAGGTAACTCCTGGTCTCTTTCCAACCCTAACGTTCTTGTTGCTGGTGATTAACCTAACTAAGGTAGATTTTCCTACGTTAGACCTCCCAGTAACTATAACCTCAGGTTTATCTGGCTCTTCCTCCTTAATAAATCTTTTAAATTTTTCAATATCTTTTAACTCTCTCATATTTTCCCTTTATAATCGTGTCATATTTTAAACAATTAAAAATAATAAAAATTAAAAAATTAGTTATAAAGATGAAAAATAGAAAGAAAAAGTAAGAAACAACAGAACTCCACTCTGTTTCTTCAGTGTCCAGATATTCCAAGGAATAAATATAATTATTTTTAATCTCTTAATGAGAATTATTTTTAACTTGTATTATTCTTTTGTTTATAATTTTAAATCTTATGATATGGTAGTATTAATATTGGAATAAATTTTCCCATGACCATTATTATACACTAGCCATATACAGCTCCTACTATAAAAGATACCAATATAAAACTTATAATCATCTTTATTTCCTTAGCACACCTATGTGCCTCTTCCTTGGTAGGATTCTTGAGCAGTTTTACAATGGAGTAAAGGAGTAATGTATCACAAAATAGTATTCCTAGAAGATATAGGGAATTGAAAATACCTATCAAGTAGGGTAGTGGACTTAAGATTATCGCTAAAATCAGTAGCCCAAGTGCAAGGTAGAGAGACCTCTTACCGTATTTTATTGGAAGTGATAGAACACCTCTGCTCCTATCTCCTTCTATATCTTCAAAGTCTTTTACTATTTCCCTTGCCCAAGTTGTTAGCATGGCACAGAGGAAGAGTATAAATGTGATAAAAATATTACCAACTGAAGCACCACCGAAGAGAAACACAGAACCTGTAAGGTATGCAACTAGGAGATTACCTATTCTTTTATCCCTTTTGAATCTTTTGGCGTAGAGATATAGAATAAGAGTATTCACCAAGGCTATAATAAAACATATCCAGTTGAAGAGAGAAATAAGTAGCCCAGATATAGCCATTATCCAAACTAGTATTTTGGCACTTTTTAAAGATATTCTGCCAGAGGGAAGAGGACGGTGAGGTTTGTTTATCCTATCTATGTCTATGTCGTATATATCATTTATAACATTTCCAAAACCACAGATGAGGAAGACAACAAGGGCGGCGAGAAGTACCCTATCTAACAGATGGATGTTGAAATTAGAGGCTATTAATCCAGCGATAACTGTCCCAAAAGAAGCAATTAAACAGTTCTTCACCCTTATAAGATCCATGTAGTCCTTTATACCCATAGATATCCCATAGATTAATCTTACCTATTTGTTATTCCTCTGTATTAACTAAATAGGGAAGAGTATTAATAAATCTTGTTTCTATTAAAAGGCAATAGTTTAAAAAATGATAAAAAAGCATCTTAGTACTTGAGATGAGACTCCTTAATCTCTGATTTGATAAAATCCCGATATAATAATAGAAATTTTTTTCTGTTTTTTACCATAAACTACCTTCTAAATAACTCTTAATCTTATCTTTAGTAGATGGATACACCTTACCTATAACTATTCTGTAGATATTGTCTTTCAATACCTCCCTCTCCTTTACAACGTAGGATATATGGACCTCCCTTAGATACCTAAGGAACTCCTCAATATCCTCCTCACTCTCGAAGTATAACTCAAAATCCTCTGTAATCAACTCTCCTTTAGAGACTTTTCTTATAGACTCTACCATAGGGTAGATTATAGATTTTCCTATAGATACAGCCCTTCTCTCCAACTCCTCCTCTCCTTCGTTGAACTCGTAGGACTGGTACCCTTCCCTTATCAATCTACTGAACATAAAGTGGATACCTAAGTCGAATGTGTATCTGAAGGCTACAGAGAGATCCTCGCAATGGGTATAATGGGTAGTGTACTTTATAGGGCCTACCATCATATCAGGGTCCTTTAGTATTATCCCTTCTCTACCTTCACTGTTTAACTTCAATACAATATTCTTTATCTCCTCTATATCCTCTTTCTTAAATACACCTAAGGGTTTTACATAGGGAACATTGTATTCCTCTAACAGTTTATTTCTTTTCTCTACAGGTAAGGATATATTTCCTTCCCTTATATCAAATACATAGAGACCTAAATTTTCTTTAATAACCATATCCCCATCCTTGTAGATCTCTCTATCCACTTCAGGGTAGTAGTGAGGAACGTAAGGGTTATTCAATCCTATTACCTCCCCACATAGTGTTATCTCTGGGTGATCCTCTAAAATATCAGTATTTAACAACTTTGATATCTTCTTGGTAGTAAAGGGACAGATCCTACCTCCTCTAGTAATTCCCAGTACTTCTCCATCTATATTTACAATCCTTACATTGTATCCATTTAACTTCTCCTCAACTATCACTTTATCGATGAAGTGTTTTTTAACTGTTGGATCCAATACTAGGGCCCTCCTTATTTTTGGATATCCCATTACAACATCCATCTCCTCATTTAAAAATAGAATAGTCCCCCTTTCAATATGTCTAACTTTCTTTTTAAATATAATGTATCTCTTATCCCTATATTTACAGAAGGAAATTACTCTCCTCTCAATAGCATTCTTTACAACTTCTTCATCTAAATTCAGTTTTTCAGACACTTTAGAGATATCTATATCCATATAGATCACCAACTGGATAAATTTTGTTATTGTTGGAATTTTAGAGGGTCATTTTAACGCCAATTAAAGTACTAAACTGAAACTGACAATCTATCATGAAGATATGATAAGGCTCTTTTAGTAATTTAAATTATTTATTGATAGATCTTAGTTCCCATAAAAAAATAATAACTGGAAAACATGATAATAAAAAACTATCTCTTCCTGGAATATATATCTTCAAAACTTAAAACACTGAAAAAATATAGACATCTAGATCCATCTACTACTGGCTGGATAAGAAGAAAATTCATAAGAGGTATATCAATAATTACGCTGATCTAAGGTTTTTTCATTTATTTTAATAAACCTTAGTTCCCATCAAGATTGTAATTAGAAGAATAATAATAAAAATAATTATTATGATAAAAATAATAAAAATCTTAAGAGGAATAACAATAAAATAATTCTGAAGGGATAAGAATAAAAAAGTTAAATAACCTTAAATCCATCAAAGTAACGATTTAAATAATAAAAAAGACTGAAAAAAATGATTAAAATTAATGCTATCTATTAAGAAGAATCTATTTCACTTCCATAGCATCTTAGAGCATTCCAGGAAATTATCTTTTGTTCTGGATTTTAATACCTTCTTTTTATACGTTTATTTTTTATAATTATTATTGTTTTTATCAGAATTTTTTGATGGGAATTGGAGTTTTAATAATTATAACTACAAATTTCTCATTTTCTTTTAATGTATAGAAATACCCAGAAATAGAAAAATACAGAAGTTTAAATGGTTTCACTTCTCATTTATAAATTAGTTTATTTTATTGAGATTTTTATTTTTGTAATAATTTTATTAGTATTTTAATGATTTTTTTAGTTATCTTTTTAATAGGAACTAAGTTGATATATGTTATATTTTAAAAATCTTATTATTCTACTCAGTTAGAGAACATTAGAAGGAACTATATGATAAAATTTATTAAAACCAAAAAATTCCTTAAGATTGATTAAGTTATAATTTTATACCCTAGTTCTCATCAAAAGGATAATTTAGAGAATAATAAAAATAATTATAAAAATAATAAAAATAAAGAAAATGTTTAAAAAACAGAAAATTTTAAAAAAAAAGATTGGAGGAGAATGATCCTCTGAATACCTTTTAATACAGGGATTCAGAATAAGATCTCCTATATTATCCAAGGGTTCAGAAAGATCCTAAGGATATCTAATATTTTTATATTGGTTATTTTCATTCTTCTTTTAATCACTACTTAGTGGGAACTAAGTTTTTTATAGTCTTTTTTATTATTTTTATTATTTAAATCGTTACTTTAGTGGGAATTAAGGTATTAAAATATTATTAAAATATAATACTTTTAACAAAATTAATAATAGCAACCTGCTAAGAAGGATCTGCTCCACTTCTCCATAGTGTCTTAGAGCGTCCCAGGAGGTGATTATTTATCTCTTATTTTGATTTTAATACCATCTTTTTATACTTTTATTATAATTATTATTCTTATCAGAATTTTTTGATGGAAATTGGGGTAAATATATTATAAAAATAATAAAAAGAATTTAAAATAAAAACTTCTATTATCCTAGATACAAAATTTTAAAATGAAGATTGGAGGGGAATGATCTCCTGTATATCTTTTAATACAGGAATTCAGAATATGATTCCTTAATCTTACCTAAGTGTTCAAAAAGATCCTAAGGATATATTTAATGATTTTTATATTGATTTATTATTCTTTTAATCACTACTGATGGGAACTAAGGTTTAAAAAATATAATAAAAAAGATATAATAAAATAATAAATAGAGTGGTAAAAATCCACCTACCTATAGTATTCTCCCTAAAAATGTCCCTAAGATCCTGTAAAAAATGAGATTCCAATTTCAACCACCTTTAAGGAGGTATTAAGGAGTCCTATATTATTTTCTAAGTGCTTAGATCTTCTAAAAAGATAGTGTTCCTTGAATACATATTTATATCATTCTTCTTCTGTAAATTCTATTAAAATAAAAGTCCAAAAATGTATAAATAGTAATTAAATATTATTATCTAAATATGAAATAATTATTGATTAAAGAGAACAACCCTCCTCTTTAAATTTGGTGTTAACATGTCAAAAATTATTAGTGATATCTCCGATATTAATTTAAAAAATGCTTTAAAAGAGTTAAATAGGGGATGTATCTATTTTATCTTCAAAAATAAGGAAGGAATCGATGACGTCCATATATTCACTGTTAATGATGGAGAGATTGTAAGTAACGTATATACAAACGGAGAACTGTGGAACGTCTATGGAAATACTGAGTTAGCCTATGAAATACTTCATGATATTAACAAGAAGGTACTCCTATATATTGTAGAGGATGAAAATGTTATAGGACAGTTGTTCATAAGTAGGGAGACTATAAGGGTAAAGGGAGATTCGAAAGAAATTGGAGAGGTTCTGAATAAAAATAGAAATATACTAATAAGGTGTTGTAGCGATATCTATTTCAACACACCTTATATTAAATATATTCAACGTGTAGATAAAAACAAAGTAAGGGATTTTGAAAGTTATTTAAAAGAGAATAAATACTATCTTGTGCATATCAATCTCTCTGTTCTAAATGTCCATAGAAACGGATACTTGGTATATAGAGGTAAGAAACCTGTGGCAGCTGCCTATGAGGACAATTACGGTATTCTATATGGTGATATAGCATATAGAAAGATAAAAAGACTGCTAGAAAAGAATATCTCTATCATTGATATTTATGAGTATAGGGAGGACTTTGTAAAATCATTATTAGATAGTTGTCCAGGAATGAGGGTCATCTGTGAAGAGAAAAGGGCATATAATGAGAGTGAAGATATCTCTATTGAAATAGAAGAAGATGGAGGAAATATATTCGATATTAACTACGATATTAGCATAGAGGATGTAAAAATAGAAGAGACATTATCAGAAGATGATCTTGCACTCTCTAGAGAGGAATTATTGAAAAAATTTGGATTAAAGGATCCAGATGAAGAATGGGTTGAGAGTATATTGAAAGAATATTATGCTCCATCCTTTGATGAATTACTTATTCTAAAAAAGGAATTAGAGAATGAGATCGTTAAAATATGTAGTAAGATAAAGGGGATTAAAAAGATCAACGTATCGCTGGAGGTATCTTGGAAAGATGAAACTTATATTATAGAAGGGGATGTAATAGTGGTAACGAAAAAGGTATTAGGTATAATTGGAGGCATAAACCCTAGATCTATAAGGAGAGAAATAGACAACGTTATAAAGAGACGTATTCCCACAGATTACTCTTTGAATATATCTATAAATATTCTATAAAAGGGAAAAACATGTTGAATATAAATCCAACGAAGGTTGTCTGTGTAGGTCTAAACTACAGGGATCATGCAGAGGAACTTAACATGGAAATACCAGAGGAGCCTATAATATTCCTAAAACCTACATCCTCCATTATCTACCACGAAGATAAAATAGTACTACCTAAGCAGTCTAAAAGGGTAGATCATGAGGTTGAGTTGGCTGTTGTAATAGGTAGGAAATGTAAAGATGTAAAAAAAGAGGATGCTCTGGACTACATCATGGGATACACTATACTAAACGACGTTACCGCTCGAGATATTCAAAAGAAGGACGGCCAGTGGACAAGGGCTAAATCCTTCGATACCTTCTGTCCCATAGGTCCAAGGATAGTAAAGGATATAGATCCAGGGAATTTAGATATTCAGTTGAGGGTTAACGGAGAAGTTAGACAGAAGTCCAATACCAAGAATATGATATTCAGTGTAGAGGAGTTGATAGAGTTTATATCAGAGGTTATGACTCTATATCCTCATGATATTATATCTACTGGAACTCCGCCAGGAGTGGGCATGTTAAGGAGAGGAGATGTTGTAGAGTGTGAGATCGAGGGAATAGGGATCCTGAGGAACTATGTAGTATAATTTTTCATTTGGTTTATTTTAATATAGTATAGTAAAAAAGAGTGTAGGAATATAAGTTATTTTCCCTCTCGGAATATTTGTGGGCATTAGGGGAGCAGAATGAAGTTTATAAACTTTTTATTAAAGGTATGGGTCCTATCAATGATTAGAGTTTTTTCTTTTTCCTAGACCTTAAGATAATAGGGAGAGAAGACTTTTTTATTCAATATAATCCTTTATATAATTATGGACATAACAATTTGGTCCTGTCCACATAAAACAAACATCATATATAACAATGTACATAAGATACTATTATGCTAAGAGTAAAAGATATTATAAAGGAATTAAAAATCTTTAAGAGGAACAAAATACCTATAGAAATTAAAACACTCGCCATTGCAACCTACATTCAGACATCTTCAGTAAGAAGAACTGCCAGAATTCTTTCAGAGATTTATCCAGTCTCAAAAACATCAGTTTGGAACTGGATAAATAAGTTTAAAGAAGAATTATCCATTACAACAGAGGAAAGAGAAAGAGATCTAATAGCGGTGGATGAAACTGTTGTTAAAGGTGGCGGGAAGCACTATTACGTTTATTCAGCTGTAGATGTTGAGAGGAATGAATTAATTTTAATGAGAGTCTATACAATAAGGAATCATCTAATTACGAGGTCCTTTGTAAAGAAAGTACTGAAGTACTGTAGGGGTGAGCCTAAATTCCTTATAGATAAAGCCCCATGGCTAATTAGTGCTCTAAAAAGTCTTAATTTAAACTTTGAACATCAGACTTTTGGGCGGGGGAGTTTGATAGAATCGGTGTTTTCTTCTCTGAAGCAGAGGGTAAAGATCTTTTTCTGCTCTATTAATGCTAAAAATCCTGTTAGAAACTGGAACTTCTTTTGTAGGTTATTTGTTCTGTATTATAATAAACTGAGGTGGTGTTTATGTTAAGTGGACAGGTCCCATTTTTTATTATAAAAAGTAAAATCTCGACTGTAATCTTTTTCTCTTTATTAATTTTTAATCTAATCATTATTATAAATATCATAAATATAAAGAATAATTAACACTACCTCTAAAGAAAAGAAGTAAGATAAATAACTGTCATAAAAAAGGTGATGTATTTTGATACTTTTAGCAGTGCCTAATAAAGGGAGGATCTCTGAGCCTGTTATTAAGATACTGGAAAAGGCTGGGTTAAAGATGTCTGTCAAGGGAAGGAGTCTATTTGCAAAAACTGTAGATGAGGAGATAAATGTAATGTTTGCCAGGGCTAGGGATATTCCAGAATTTGTTGCTGATGGTGTGGCAGATTTAGGTATTACAGGGTACGACTTAGTACTTGAAAGGGAAGTGGAGGATAAGGTAGAGTTCCTCCTAGATCTTAATCTTGGAAAGGCAGATTTAGTAATTGCTGCTCCAGAGGACTCTAATATCTCCTCTATCGAGGACTTAAAGGATGGCATGAGGATAGCTACAGAGTTTCCAAATATTACAAGGAAGTTCCTAGAGAGCAGAAATTTAAAGTTGGAGATTGTGGAACTTAGTGGAGCCACTGAGATAGCGCCCTTCATAGGGGTTGCAGATCTTATAAGCGATCTAACCTCTACAGGTACCACTTTACGATTAAATAGATTGAGGCCTATTGCAACGATAGTATCCTCTACCACAAGGTTGATAGGAAATAAAGAGAGTATAAAAGATCCTAAGAAACTAACAAAAATAAATCAGATAGTTACTGGAATAAAAAGTGTTCTCCATGCCCAGACAAAGAGACTTATTATGATGAACGCTCCTAAGGAAATATTGGAAGATATTAAAAGGGTACTACCTGGTATGAGTGGCCCTACAGTTTCACAGGTTCTCTCTGACGACAGTATAGTAGCTATCCATGCAGTAATAGATGAAAAGGAGGTATTCTCTACAGTGGCTAAATTGGAAGAACTTGGTGCTAGGGATATACTAATAATACCGATTGAAAGAATCTTGTAAAATAACTATTTTATTTTGTGGAGAAGAATATTCCTTTCTTGGGAATGGAAACTTCTAAATGCTGAAGAATAGAGTTTTTAAGAGAAACTGGGAGAACTACTTAAAAAATAGATAACAGGTAATTTTTATGCAATATATAAATGACAGGATGATTAAACCTGTGATAATCGGAGGATTTATTATGGGGGTGTTAGTATTTATTCTTCGATGGATAGAAGGAGATCGTTATTACTATATTCTCTATATTTTATCTGGTATCATCACAGCCCATCTACTAACTCAGGAGTATCTTTCAAGGGATAGGGACTATCTAATATCTGGGGTATTAAGTGGGGGTGTTGCAGGATTTGTCAGTTGGTTGTTGATAACTGTATATTATGTATTGGATGCCCTTGTACATGAGAGGTTGCCTATCTACTCCAGTTTAATGGATTTTGTATTATTTGTCATTTTCCTCTTAATATACTCTCTTACTCCTTTACTACTAGGTGTTACTTTTGGAACTATCGGAGCAATACTTTATAGGATAGTAGAAGGAATAATAAAAAATAAAAAAGATGGAATGGCTAAAGCTGTACTTATTGGAGGAGTTGTCGGCGGAGTACTGCTCTCTATTTTTACTATAGGATTGTTAGAGTGTTACTGTCTTCTCTGTATTCTCCCTGGTGTCATCACAGCTCATTTAATGACTGAAGAAAAAAAAGGATTTAATCAAACTGATAAAGACTATATAATATCTGGGGGTTTTAGTGGTTGTATTGCAGGACTTATCAATTGGGGGCTAGATACGTTGATAATTCTCATAGATGGAATTTTATCGATGGCTAATTACCGTAGTCCTGATGAAATAAGTATGGAAATAGCAATAGCAACAGATTGGCTCATGATGAACATCCCTCTATATATATTAATAGGTGCCATTTCTGGATCTATTGGAAGTATACTCTACAAAAAAGTAAGGAGTAAAATCATTATTAAAAAATAAAATCTAATTTTGTCTAAAAAATCGAAGTATAAGGTGGGGATTGAAATAAATAATAGAGAATGAAGTAAACCTCAAGTGTCTCGAAGAACTGTCAAAATTGTTACAAGTACAAAACTCCAGAAGAACATATTTTACCAAGTAATAATAATAGATTATAGATTTCTATGATGATCACCTAGTTCCCATCAAAAGGATGGTTTAAAGAATAATAAAAATATATACCTTAATTCCCATCAAAGTAATGATTTAAATAAAAAAATAATAAAAACTGAAAAAATATTAAAATATTATTAAAATATAACACTTTTAACAAAATTAATAATAGCAACCTGCTAAGAAGGATCTGCTCCACTTCTCCATAGTGTCTTAGAGCGCCCCAGGAGGAGATTATTTATCTCTTATTTTGATTTTAATACCCTTCTTTTTATACTTTTATTAATTATTATTCTTATCAGAATTTTTTTGATGGGAATTAGGGTAAATATATAATAAAAATAATAAATAAGAAAATGTTTAAAAACAGAAAACTTCTATTATTCCAGATACAGCATTTTAAAAAGAAGATGAAGAAGAATGATCCTCTGATACCTTCTAATACATGAATTCAGAATAAGATCTCCTATCTTATCTAAGTGATTGGAAAGATCCTAGGAATGTTTAATAGTTTTTATATGATTTTATACTGATCATTTTAATCATGATTTTTAATTATAATGATTATCATTTTCATCGTTCTTTTAATCACTACTTGGTGGGAACTAAGATTATAAAAATTAAAGTTATTTTATTATTTTCTTTTCCTTACTAAGAAAAATATATAAAGATAATAAAGAGAATAATGACTAAAAAATTAGAGGTGAGAAGGTGAAATTTTTCTTAGATACTGCAAACGTTGAGAAGATAAGAGAGTTTGCCGAATTAGGTATAGTAGATGGTGTTACAACAAATCCAACACTCATTGCAAAAGAGGGAAGAGATTTCCAAGAGGTAGTTAAAGAGATATGCTCCATAGTAAAGGGCCCTGTAAGTGTAGAGGTAACTGCCTTAGATACTGAAGGTATGGTTAAAGAGGCTAGAGAACTATCAAAACTTGCAGATAACATAGTAATTAAGATACCTATGACTAAAGAAGGTATAAAGGCTGTAAACATCCTATCAAAAGAGGGCATAAAAACCAACGTTACCCTAGTATTCTCTGCAAATCAGGCTCTAATTGCGGCAAAGGCTGGGGCAACTTACGTCTCTCCCTTTGTAGGTAGGTTAGACGACAACGGACAGGAAGGTATGGAGTTAATAAGAGAGATAGTAACTATATTCAAGAACTACGATATAGAAACGGAAATTATCGTGGCATCTATCAGGCATCCACGTCATGTAATCGAGGCTGCAAAACTTGGAGCCCATATAGCTACCATACCATTCCAGGTGTTGGAGAAGATGTTCCACCACCCATTAACAGATAAAGGTATAGAAATTTTCAAGAGGGACTGGGAGAACTATTTAAAAAATAGAAGTAAATAATTTTTTATATCCTTTGATCTTGTAATATCATTATTTTTCTGTTTTTTGGAGGTTATTAAATATTCATTTTAAAAAATAATATATATAATAAAAATTAAGATATTTTTTAATAATATTTTTGTTATTATTGGTGGAATTATGGGATATATAAGAGATGAGATGGTTAAACCTATTCTCATTGGAGGAATTATTGGAGGGGTGTTATCTTCTATCCCAATAATATCGTGTTTAAATTGCTGCTGTCTTCTCTACATTCTATCTGGTGCTATTACCGCTTATTTAATGAGTAAAGAATTTGATCCAAGTGACACTGAATACCTGATAGCTGGAGCACTTAGTGGAGGTATTGCAGGGGTTATCAATTGGTTGTTAGGAATGTTAATAAATATTTTGATATATGGAGTAATGGTTCCATTTATAGGGGAGTACTATCCTACTGAACTACATATGGAGATGATGGGAGCAATGGGTTCCTCTCTGGTAATATCTATGCTTTATATCCCACTATATATAATAATAGGTGCTATCTTTGGAAGTATTGGGGGATTACTCTACGAGAAATTGGGGAACAAATGATGAATATGAAGGGGAGTGTCCGTTATACCTATCTAATAATTCTATTTTTATTTCTTATCTTTTATGCAGGTATTTTTTTGGCTCCTTATTTCTACGATAAAAACAGGATGCTATCTCTTCTTATCTACTCTATATATTCGCAGATCTGCCACCAATTACCTGAAAGAAGTTATTATGTATTTAACCACAAGATGGGAGTATGTGCTAGATGTTTTGGAATTTACACTGGAATCCTAGTAGGAATGATAATATATCCCTTTGTTAGAAGGTTGGATAACTTCAAAACTCTAAATAGATGGTATCTAATTTTGGCATTGGTTCCTATGGGGATAGACGGCACCACTCAATTACTAGGGTTAAGAGAGAGTTTCAACGAGTTGAGATTTATAACAGGATTTATAGGAGGATTTGTAGCTCTCTTTTATATTTTACCTGTATTCTTAAGTATTTTAAAAGATCTTTGGATAGGTAAGATAACAACCCTCGAGAATATTAATAAAAAATAAAATATAATAATAATTTAAAAATAAATAAAAAAATAAAAAGAATTATAATCAAAATAGAAAAATCCCGATCTTCTCCCTAAGGCTCTTTTCTTTCTTTATTTCTGTATTTTTCAATTTAAATAATAATTATTTCTAAACTTACTTTCATCTAATCCTTAACGATCATAGTTCCAATACCCTCCTCTGTAAATATCTCCAGAAGGATAGAGTGAGGTATCTTGCCATTTATAATATGGACGCTCTCCACACCTTTTTTTAGGGCATTTATACAGGCCTTAACCTTTGGTATCATCCCTCCAGAGATCACTCCCTCCTTCATTAACTCCTCCGCCTCTGAGACTGTAAGTTTTTTAAAGAGTGTTGAAGGATCTTCTAAATCTTCCATAATGCCGTCCACATCTGTAATCATTATCAACTTCTTTGCTCCAATAGCTGCAGCAATATCTCCTGCAACTATATCAGCATTTAGATTGAATATTTCACCTCTATCGTCTATTCCAATAGGAGATATTACAGGAATATACTTTTTCTCCAATAGTATGTCTATTAACTCAGTATTTATCCTCTCCACTTCACCAACTTTACCTAGGTCAACCTCTATCTTTTTGTTATCCTTTATAATATACTCCTTCTTCTTTTTAGCCTTAATAAGATATCCAGATTTTCCAGAGAGCCCTATAGCCTTACCTCCATACTTTCCAAGTTTTGATACAATATCACCGTTGATCTTTCCAACGAGTATCATCTTAACGATCTCCATCGTCTCCTCGTCAGTCACCCTTAAACCATGGATAAACTCAGGTTTCTTTCCCATCTTCTTCATTGCAGCATCTATTTCAGGACCACCTCCATGAACAACAACAGGATTTAAGCCAACAAATCTTAGGAGAACTATATCCTGGGCCACCCAATTTTTAGCCTCTTTATTTATCATGGCGTGGCCACCATATTTTATTACAATCTTATGGTCCTGAAACTTACATATGTAAGGTAGTGCCTCTACCAGCACCTCTGCCTTGAGTTTGTTGTCTATCTTCATAGTTTCACCTTTTTAAGAGTTATATTGAGTTCCATCGAAGTGATAGTAAAATAATGAAAAATAGTAATTATAAAAATTATTAAAAATATTAAAAAGTTAAGATAGCAAATAATAAAAAGAGTAAAAATTCTCATCTTTTCGATTTTTATTTCTTTATTTTTATTACTTATTTTTTTATGATATTATAGTTAAGTACATAAATGTTTTAAACCTTGTAATAAAAATTAAAATTAAAATAATAATAAAAACAAGTAAAAATAGAAATAAGAAATTAAAGAGAACAAAAAATCCCTTAAGAAAAAGAGTTAGCAGGAATCTACCTTATTTCTCGAGTGCTCAGCACATCTAAGGGATAACGGCGAGAATATTCATCACTATATTTTTTTCAGAGTCCATAGTCGAAACTAAAAATATTTTTAATATCTTAGTTCCCATCGAGATGGTGATTAGAAGAATAATAAAAAAATAATTATTATAATAAAAAATAATAAAAATCTTAAGAGTAATAACAATAAAATAATTCTGAAGGGATAAGAATAAAAAAGTTAAATAACCTTAAATCCATCAAAGTAAGATTTAAATAATAAAAATAAAGAATAATAAAAAAGGACTAAGAAAGTATTAATAATAAAAATATAATATCTAATAATCTAACAAAATTAATAATACCCAGCCTGTGAGGAAGGATCTGCTCCACTTTCATAGAGTATCTTAGAGTATCCCAGGAGAAATTATTTATCTCTTATTTTGATTTTATACCTTCTTTTTATGTTCTTTTATTTTTTATAATTATTATTCTTATCAGAATTTTTTGATGGAAATTAGAGTTTTTTAATTATAATTAACCTTAGTTCCCACCAAATAGCAGTTAAAAGAACAATGAAAATAATAATTGTTATAATAATAAAAATCATGATTAAAATGATCATGATCAGTATAAAATCTATATATAAAAACTATTAAACATTCTAGGATCTTTCTAATCACTTAGGTAAGATAGGAGATCTTATTCTGAATCCCTGTATTAAAAGATATACAGAGGATCGTTCTCCTTCAATATTATTTTTAAAATTTTTTTGTATCTGGGATTAATAGAAGTTTTTTATTTTTAATTTTTTCTTATTTTTTTATCTTATTATTTTTTATAATTCTTATTATTTTTTTAAACTATCCTTTTGATGGGAAGTAGGGTTTTTATTTTGATCATAATTATTTTTTCATATCCTTTAAAGGGCATATATATTCACACTCCCTACAGCATATACAGGAGTAGATATCAATACTTACTATAAGGGATTTTATATAATCCTCTGGAGTGTAAATTGCCTTCATAGGACAGAGGTCAACACAGGATAGGCAGGCTTTACATCTATCTTCTTTAATAAATACCCTACCATCTTTAAAATATAGTGCACCTTCAGGACATCTCTTTATACAGAGACCACAAAAATTACATCTACTCTCTACTATAATAGGTGTTTTAGGTCTAGGTATCTCCTTCTTGATAATAGGTATTGTACACACTATTCCACAGTATCCACATTTTATACATCTCTCCTTATCTACTCTAAATCTATCTAGGGTTATAGCATCAGTTGGGCATACATCCACACACGCACCACAACTCTCACAGATAACATCTCTAAATTTAAACAACTTTATAGCCTCTGTAGGGCATACCTTGGTACATAAACCACAGACTATACAGTTGTCTAGATTTGGATACGCCTCCTTTACCACTTTTTTAGGATTTTCTTCTTGAAATAGATGCTTAAATATAAGTTTTAGTAATTTTTTACCTAGCACAGCATCCCTCGATGATATCAAATATTGTTTATCCCAAAAATATTTAAATATACAAATATAAAGTAGTAAAAAAATAAAGCGCCCTGGTCGGGATTTGAACCCGAGTCACAGGAGTGACAGTCCTGTATGATAGGCCCGGCTACACCACCAGGGCAAGGGAAAAAGTGGCTGACGGCGTCGCCCCGTTCCCACCCAAAGGCAGTACTTGGGGCATCGCTGGAGGGCTTAATTTCCGAGATCGGGACGGGATCGGATGTAGCCCCTCCGCTATGGCCGTCATGCCAGAGAATATTTGGCGGGCCCGAAGGGATTTGAACCCTCGACCACCTGGTTAAAAGCCAGGCGCTCTACCAGGCTGAGCTACGGGCCCTCACTGGTCCGGCGGGCCGGATTTGAACCAGCGACATGCGGATCTACAGTCCGCCGTTCTACCAGGCTGAACTACCGCCGGACTTTGAGCATATAATGGGTTGATGGGCCTGCCCAGATTTGAACTGGGGTCTCAGGATCCCAAATCCCAAAGGATAGACCAGGCTACCCCACAGGCCCAACCTAGTATTAAGCCCCGGGGGGGATTTGAACCCCCGACCACCTGATTACAAGTCAGGCGCTCTACCAGGCTGAGCCACCGAGGCATTTCACTTGCACACAAAATAAATACACTTCTCATATATAAACTTTTCGGTTCCCCTCTCTGGACCTGTCCACTTAACATAAACACCACCTCAGTTTATTATAATACAGAACAAATAACCTACAAAAGAAGTTCCAGTTTCTAACAGGATTTTTAGCATTAATAGAGCAGAAAAAGATCTTTACCCTCTGCTTCAGAGAAGAAAACACCGATTCTATCAAACTCCCCCGCCCAAAAGTCTGATGTTCAAAGTTTAAATTAAGACTTTTTAGAGCACTAATTAGCCATGGGGCTTTATCTATAAGGAATTTAGGCTCACCCCTACAGTACTTCAGTACTTTCTTTACAAAGGACCTCGTAATTAGATGATTCCTTATTGTATAGACTCTCATTAAAATTAATTCATTCCTCTCAACATCTACAGCTGAATAAACGTAATAGTGCTTCCCGCCACCTTTAACAACAGTTTCATCCACCGCTATTAGATCTCTTTCTCTTTCCTCTGTTGTAATGGATAATTCTTCTTTAAACTTATTTATCCAGTTCCAAACTGATGTTTTTGAGACTGGATAAATCTCTGAAAGAATTCTGGCAGTTCTTCTTACTGAAGATGTCTGAATGTAGGTTGCAATGGCGAGTGTTTTAATTTCTATAGGTATTTTGTTCCTCTTAAAGATTTTTAATTCCTTTATAATATCTTTTACTCTTAGCATAATAGTATCTTATGTACATTGTTATATATGATGTTTGTTTTATGTGGACAGGACCAAAAAATGAGTAGAAAATTAGTATTTTGTGTAAAAGTCTTTTTAACTCCTTGATTATCTTTCTCTAAATACCATAAATTATGATATACAGTCATTTAACAACCTACCTAACCTCTCAAAATCCTCCTCCCTATGTCCCACATTTATACTAACCCTTATCCTCTCAAGACCCTTAGGTACAGAGGGATACCTAATTCCTGGAGCGTATATCCCATTCTTAAGTAGATACTCAGAAACCTCCATAGTCCTATCTCCCAGTATTATAGGGTATATAGGTGTTAAACTATCCTCCTCAATTAGATTGTACCTCCTAAATATCCTATTTGCACTCCTTATATTCTCCTGCAACTTCTTAGTTAAATGGCCCTCCTCTATCAACTCTAAACTCTTAAGGGCTCCAGAAACCAGTGAAGGAGGTAGAGCAGTTGAGTATATGAAACTCCTTGAGGTGTTTATTAGGTACTCTATCACCTCCTCTATTCCACATACAAAGCCCCCCAACCCTCCAAATGCCTTAGACAGGGTGCCTATCTGGATGATGTTATCTGAGGGTTTTAAGTTGAAGTGTTTCAAGGTACCTTTACCTCTGCCTAGTACTCCGGTACCGTGGGCATCGTCTACTATAACTACACCGTTGTACTCGTCTGCAATTCTCTTTATGTCCTCCAGTGGCGCAATATCCCCATCCATGGAGAAGACTCCATCTGTGATAATGAATATATTGTTGTAGTTCTTTCTCTTTTCCTCTAGGATATTCACTAAACTTTCCACATTACAGTGCTCGTATATCTCCACATCTGCCCTACTTAACCTACACCCGTCTATTATAGAGGCATGGTTTAACCTATCACTTAGAATGAGATCTCCCCTTTTACAGAGGGCACTTATAACCCCAATGTTTGTAGAGTAGCCAGTTGGATATAGGAGGGCCCTCTCTGTTTCTTTGAATTCTGCCAGTCTCTCCTCTAAGATCTCATGGTTTATATTCCCAGAGGTTAATCTGGATCCTGTAGATCCTAGACCATACTTCAGCCCTTCCTTAACTGCTTCTATTACCTCTGGGTGTTTTGAGAGACAGAGATAGTCATTTGAGGAAAAGTCTAAAATATCTTCTCTTTTTTTTCTCAGGGATCGGTATAAGTTGTTTCTCATAATAGTTTCTAATTCCCTCCTTAATTCCGATCTAAACATAATTCCCCATATTCCCTATATAGATGGATAATTTTAATAATAGACTTATAAATTAGAAATATTTATTTTTATAATTAAAAACCTCTAGAAAAAGGAAAGATATATTATATCAACTTCCCTACTTAGAAAATAAATAATAATAGAGGTAGATGAATTTTATCCTTTTTCTAGATGTTAGAAACTCCGGGGAAAATACCATAATAAAAATTTTTTTACTCTTTTTATAAATTATTTTTTATAATAATTTTTTTTATTTTTAATAAAATTTATTATTTTAAATTAAAGAAACAACTTTCTAACGTAGTCTACAGAGTCCTTCTTAGCCAAAACTATAACCCTATTTTTAGGTTTTAACCTAGTATCTCCATCTGGTATCTTTAACTCGCTGTCCTCATAGATGGCAATTATAAGGTAATCTTTATTCTTTTCCAAATCCCTTATACATTTATTGGCAACTTTCGAGTTCTCTCCAATAATTAACTCCAAGATCTCCGCATCTCCCCTACCTATCACTGCAAGATCCACTATACCAGGGAGATCTATAAGTTTCTCAATATAGTTTGCTGCAACAAGTTCAGGGCTCACTACCACATCTATATTTAGATTTTCGAATACTTCTTTATATTCAGGATCCCTAACTCTCACAATAGTTTTAGGAACCCCATAGTTCTTAGCCAGTAAAGCACTCATGAGGTTTATCTCCTGTTGGCCAGTAACTGCTATGTATATATCAGCACTTTCAATATCTGCACTCTCTAAGGTCTTAATACGGGTACAATCCCCATTTATTACAAGGGCGTCTATCTCACAGGCTACCTCCTCACATACCTCCTTAGAGATATCTATAAGCACTAAGTCGTGGTTTTTTTCTGCAAGGGATTTGGCAAGTGCAAAACCTACCCTCCCTATACCTGCAATTACGATGTACATGGTTTATCCCTTTAATTAAACCCTCTTCCAGAGAATATTGTTATCTTCAAAAAATTTAATATACCTTTTTTTATCCTCACCTCTAAGGCCCTTCCAGTCAAGGATCACATAGTCGAAGTCCTGTTTCTCGATCAACTGATTTAGAACTCTCTCTGAAACCTTTGCATACTTTGGAACTATATAACCTACATAATATTTGCCCTCCAGCACCAACTTTGTAAACTTTGGAGCGTAGTGTCCTCCACCAAAGGCAATTACTCTATCTAAAGGATCGTATCTCTTAGATGTAAGTTGTTGAATAGTGTCTATTATAGCCCTTCCGATGATCTCTCCTCCCTCCTTTATCCTCCACTCCCTCTCTGTACTCCCTATCTCTACAAATACAGTGGGGGCGACTAGATCTGAAGGGCCATGGTGGACACCTTCAAAGGATACCTGGAAATTCAGATGTCTATATCTCTCCTCTCTGTTGTGTCTGGAGATGTTCCTTAAAAGTAGGGAGTTTAAAACACTATCACAGGGACATACCTCCTCTGGATTACCTCCAAAGAGATTATCTGCTGTGAGATTTCCAGGAGTATGTACTGTTAAAGTTGGAGGTGGATTCTCTCCACCACTTCTATGTTTTGATAGGAAGATATAATAGTCGTATCCCTTTGGAATATCTTCCTGGGTAAGTGTTATGAGATCCTTATCTGTTTCAAAGTAGGAGATATTCTTTCTAATACCACTTTCCTCCAATATTGTATCTAAATTCTCCTTGATATTCATCCCTGCAGGATCCTTGATAGAGTATATCAGTAGGTATCTCATAATCTCCCATTAGCCTTTCCTGTACTCCTCTAATATCTTCTTAGCCAGGTTTATCTTATCCTCCATATTCTTAAGTATAATGTTTGTCGTCACTACATTGCACTCTATACCTTCTTTTTTCTCTTCTAAGTTATCCTTATTGTCTATTATAAGAGTATCTACGAGATCTTCGTAGAACTTATACACTCCATAAATGTTAACAGGATAACCTTTAGATTCCATTAGAACACCTGCTGGCCCACTAACTGCACTATCTCCCACTATAGGAGATACTACAAATACCTTTTTACCCTTAAGTGCTTTTCTAATATCCCTTATACTGAGTATTGGACCTATGGAGGTTATAGGGTTAGAGGGTCCAATAACCACCAAATCTGCGCCCTCTATAGATTCCAACGCTCCATCTACTCCCTTGGCATACTGTGAATTCTCATAGAATACATCTAACACCTTGGCCCTACCTTTCCTCTTTATCCAAAAGTCGTGGAACTTTAGGAGGATCTTCTCCTCTCTATCTCCAACATCCTCTTCAACAAGTATCTTCGTCTCCACCCTGTCATCTGTCATTGGAAATACTTTACCTTTAATGTTTAACAATTTCCTCTCCATATCTACAACCTTGGAGAGAGGATAACCTTTTCTTAAGAAGTAAGTCTTATGGATCTTCAGAGCCCTGTCTCTATCTCCAATCCTCAGAAATTCAGAGAAACCATCAGATTCATACATCTTTAAAGTCTCATGAGTAATGAAGGTGTCGTTTTTAACCCCGTACCATGTTTCCTCGTTTATTAAATCTGCGAAGGTGTAGAGTACTGTATCTATATCTGGAGATAGGTAGAGATCCCCCACCCAGGTGTCCTCCCCAGTATTCACAACTACAGAGATATTTTCCTCGTCAATTACTCTTTTTAAACCCTGTAGAAGTTTAGGAGTACCTGTACCTCCTGATAGTAGAGTTATCTTCATAGTTTCCCTGTTGTCTATTTTGTTATACAATCTTCCATTAACCTGGTTTATCTTTTATTATTAATTATTATATTTTAATTAGGAGTCCTTTATGATTTATATTAAAATTAGAATTATTAAATTAAAAAAAGAGATTGACAAAAAATAATAACCTAAATAATAATTTATAACAAAATAGAAAAAATTTAGTGTCAATACTAAACCTTTCGCAATTATTCCCAATACTGGAGAAATAGCAGAATTCTCCGAAGATAGAGATTTATTATTTTTCAAATGGTTTCCATTATTTTTATTAGGTATTTTTTTATCTTATTATTTTGATAATTGTTTATAGGATTTTTAATATAAGGCTAATTTTTTCCTATTTTAATTAATTTATTAAAATTTTCATAGAGAGTAGCATTATTTACTAAAAAAATATATTTTTTGTTTCATAACCATAATTTAAAACATCTTAAATCTCTTGCCCTCCCTTGAAAACTTCAAAAGGGAAATAATTCCCTTTGATCTACTATCTCTTTCATGTTTCCTTACAATCTCCCTTATATTTGCCCTACCGTTGTAGAACTTACATAACTCCTTTAACTTCTTAGCATTTTTAAAGTAGATAGGATTATTCATCATTTCATCAATGGCCCACTCCAAGGTATTCTCTAAATCGATATGACTAAGGGCTATTCCACATTTTAGATCTCCTATCTTTTTACTGTTATTCTCCTGTTCAGGGTGGTAGAGGTCTGGAATGGTAATAACAGGTTTTCCAAAACTTACAGCCTCCATCAAGGTAGAGTGTCCTCCATGACATACGATGAAGGAACATCTTCTTATAAGATCCTCCATATTAGTTGTGAAAGGTATGATCTCTACATTTGGAGATTTAATTTTCCTAAGTTTTTTTGCAACTTCATAACTTCCACATACCATTTTTACCTTAATATCTTTTCGTCTGGATATTTCATTTAGCAACTCTAATATTCTGTATCTGTATTCAAACCCGCCTATTACACTGAGGATATAATTATCATCTTCATCCTCGTAGTCATCCACATGGTATCTAATTAAAGGTCCAATAAACTGAAGGTTGTCCAACATAGTTAGGTTGTACTCACAGATGGTATAGGGCATTGGGAGATCAGGTATTATTACACCTTTAGACTGTTTATTTATTATGTTTAAAAACCTCATAACAGGATAAACGATGAACTTTCTATTATCACAGGATCTGGTATAATTTTGGTTAGTAACTATATAAAAAGGAATATTCAATAACTTTGCAACTAGGGCAGTACTGTATTTACAGTCGGTAATAATAAGATCAGGTTTATACCTCTTTACTATCTTTAACTCCCTCTTTATAGCCTTTGTAGGTTTATGCTCCCTGTTGAAGATACTTCCTTTAATATCAAATCTACCGTTATACCCAGTTAATTTAACCTCTGGATAGGTTTCAAAAACTTCGTAATTACACCTTTTTATAAAATCCATACTCTTTCCATACGCTATAAATTTAACCTCATGTTCTTTTGATAACTCTTCTCCTATAGCAAGACATCTGGTAGTGTGTCCAAATCCTTCACCACATACAGATATAAGGATCTTCATAGTAACCCCATTTTAATTATTATTCCCAATTAATTATTATTAAAATTATTATTATTTAATAGTTCCTAAATTAATACGACCGCTTTGTTAATTTCTTATTCATATATTCCTCCAAACAGGAGCAGGGTATGTTGTATTTTTCAACAGGGATATTCTTAGACCAGAGTTGTGTTTTTGCCTCATAAAGGGCCTGTTTTAGATCCTTATTTTTTCTGTACAGTTCCATAGTCCTCTTAAGAATAAGAATATCTACAGTGACGGTAATACTGCTATCAACAGGATCGTTTTCAAAAGTTATAATGTGATCACTATTAGATACATTAAAACCATCATACACTATAGGTATATCTAGGTACTTGGAGAGGAGTACTACAGAAGGTGTGTTCTTATTCACCTCTACTAAGTATTTACAGTTGGAATTTAAGGAAGTATTCTCTAAATCTAATAGTTTATATCCAAATTTGGATATATACCTGTTGTTTGTGAACTTTATATCCATATCTGGACATCGACTTAGAACCAAGATCTCGCCAGGTACCTCTAAAACATACTCCCTATCGTACCTGCCAATAAGTCTTCTGCTCTTATAATAGTACAACTCAACGGTACCGTCGTCCCTATAGACTCTCATAATATCATTTGGATCATAAACATTTATAAAACAGTAAACAGGTGTATAACCCTGGGAGATCACTCCTATAACGTCTTTAAAGTTTGTACCATTTACTAAAATCATCTCTTTTTCACTATTTATCCTCTTAAGAATCTTTTCACAGGTTTCTACTCTAGTGGGACCCCATATTCTTACAACATTGCCGTATTCCCTCAACCTCTCTTCAACACTATGGGAAACTGCTAAAGGCCCTCCTACAATAACTATCCTCTTTGGTGCAATGGCTTCAATGAGGGACTCTATAGAGGGATTTAGATAGTCAGTATTGGTTTGAAGTACAACTCCATTTACCTTATATGCATACTCTGTAGCAACTATACAGTCTGGCCAGTTGTTATTTGTAATAACTACAGTATCGACAAGGGAGGGTTTCTCCTCTCCAATAACTAACCCCTCTACACTCCAAGGTAGTAACAGCAAAAAAATAAGAATATATATTCTTTTCATTACTCCCACCTAAACTTATCTGTTAGCGCCAACTTATTTATCCTACCAATTTTAACCTTTTTTATTA
Organism: Methanofervidicoccus sp. A16; assembly: GCF_003351865.1. Classification (NCBI taxonomy): domain Archaea; kingdom Methanobacteriati; phylum Methanobacteriota; class Methanococci; order Methanococcales; genus Methanofervidicoccus; species Methanofervidicoccus sp. A16. The sequence continues at coordinate 878,956 of NZ_CP022242.1, forward strand.
TACCTCTATTCTCAAGATCTGCTACTATCCTGGAGACTTTAGGTTTGCTCATCCCTGTAATCTCTACGATCTCCTTCTGGGTGATTTCTCCGTACTCTTTTATCAAATTTACAATAGTTTTCTCCTCTTCTGTTAATATATCCATTAGCATATTCTTTAAGGTTCTTTCGTACTCTTTTATCTTCTTCTTTAACTCTCCTATATCCTTCTCATATATCTTTAGAGTACTCTTTAAATCCTCTATGATTTTCTCCTTCTCAGAGATTATCCTTTTACTTTTTTCCAACTCTTCTCTGTACTTTTTATTGATATCCTCTAACTCCTCCAGTTTAACATTTAACTTTATAATTTCACTTTTATAATCTTCAAGTTGGTTGTTTAGATCTTCACAGGTTTCTTTAAGTTCCTTTATTATTTTATCCTTCTCTATATCCTCTCCCTTTAAGGTGTTTAACTGGGATACCAACTCACTTAACTCATCTACTAGTTCACAGTTTTTTTTCTTTAACTGTGAAATAGTATTATCTTTACTTTCTAACTCTACCTTAAGCATATTTAGGTCGTTTAACAGGTTATTAATCTTATTTGATAACTCATCTATAAGTTGGTCCCTTTTTATAACCTTCTTTTTTTCGTAGTATATTCCATAGATAGCCCCTATAATTATTACCATTAGGGTTATTAGAAGTAGATTGTAATAGAAATTGTTAAGGGGCGTGTTATTGTTATCGTTGATGTAATTAATAGGTTGTACTACATAGGACACAGTTGCTGTAAAGTATCTATCCTCTTTGTTCAGTTTTCTCTTCCATTTTATGTATATTCTCTTTCCGTCGGTGTCTATGGTGTAATCTTGGGGTGTTATACTTAAGAGGCCCTCTGCAGGAGATACTACAGCGGCTCCCTTTGGTAGTATTACAGTCATTGTAAAGTTGGAATCTACAGCAGGTATTGTTGCTGAAAACATCTTTTTTCCATATTTGTCCCAGATCATATCTCCATTAAAACTTATGTTAATATAACATCTTTCTCCCTTTTTTATAGGGCTTTTAAATTTTATCTCTATCTTAGTAGAACCTTCTTCGTGATCCTCTTCTATATAACTTATATTTTTGTTAGAAGATACTTTCAGGTTGTAGATAGTATGGGGTAGAATATAGGTAATAGTAGGGATCTCCTCAGAGTTGTTGTTGTATATAACTAAGTATATATTCCCGTGTACGATGTCATTCTCATCTATACTAAATACTACCTTGTAATCTTCAAACTTTATAGCCTCACTTATATTTACAACTGTAAAAAACAGGAGAAGAATCACTACAGTGTATTTTTTTACCACCATTTTATTTCCCTTGTTTAACTGCTAAGTAAAATAAAAGAGTAAATAAAATAATTAAAAAATAATTATAATAATATATAATAAAATATAAAAAAGTTATACTATATTTATACTATATAGTCTATTCCTAGAGAGTTACTCTTTTTAGGTTTTGGCAATATCTTCTTTAGAGGTCTATTACTACCGAATATGTTTGGAGACTTTACTCCTGTGACTATGGCCATGACTCTTAGACATCCTTCCATGGATGGATCTATTCTTGCTCCCCATATTACGTTGGCATCTGGGTTGAGGTTCTCTGTGATCCTCTCTCCGATCCTTACAGCCTCATCCAATGACAGATCTGGACCTCCAGTTATATGTATGAGGGCCCCTGTCGCTCCAGTGTAGTCCACATCTAGGAGAGGACAGTTCATCGTCTCTTTAACCACTCTTTCTACTCTGTCTCCCTTGGTATCAGAATCCACCTCACCAACCCCTATCATAGCCACTCCTCCATTGGTCATAACTGCCTTTACATCTGCATAGTCGATATTTATCAAACTCTTCTCACATATGGTCTCAGTTATACCCTTTACTGCATTTGCTATGATCTCATCTGCAACCTTAAATGCATCGTTTATAGGTAGGTTAGGTACCAACTCTAACAATTTGTTGTTGTCTATTACGATAACAGTATCACAGGTCTCTGTTAGTCTTTCAAGACCCTCTTCTGCCTTCTTTAATCTAGCCCTTTCTATCTTAAATGGATAGGTCACAACCCCAATTACTATAGCCCCCTGTTCCTTAGCTATTTCAGCCACCACTGGAGCAGAACCTGTCCCTGTACCTCCTCCTAATCCTGCAGTAACGAACACCAAGTCAGCATTTTTTAGAACATCCTCCAATACACCTCTTGCCAACTCAGCAGACTTCCTCCCAATTTCAGGGTAACCTCCAGCACCGAGACCCCTTGTCAGTGTAGATCCTATAAGTATTTTCTTATCAGCATTTATATGCTCTAGATGTTGCTTATCTGTATTTAAGGCGATAGTTTCTGCCCCCTTAATGCCCATCTCCATAAGTCTATGAATCGTATTGTTTCCTGCACCTCCACAACCTACTACGAGAATATTTACCTTTCCAACCTTATCATCTTGTAAATTTTTACTACCTTGATCAGTCTTTCTAGAGAGCGCCTCATTAACAAGTCTCATAATCCTCCTCCTGGATTATTAATACTAGTGTAATTTATTTTTATTATTTATTAATTTTTATATTAATTTTTTAAATTTTGATTTTTAAAATAAATTATTAATATTATAAAAAAATATTTAAATATTTCTCTTGTGGATAAACTTTATAACTTCAGCAACTTTTTTACCTAAGTTTCTTGAGGTTTTTATGCCAATCTCATCCTTCTTACAGTCTTCTACATGCCCTCCTACCCCTGTACCTCCGTAATGAGCAGTTGGATCGTTATCTCCCACTACTATCATAGAGTGTATAAGCATAAAGTTATGGATATCTCTTACTGTTGTCTCCTGTCCTCCATTTCTTGAAGCCCCCACTGCTATTGCACCACCTACCTTATTCCTTAGTTTAAATCCTCTCCTATAAGGTCTAGATCTATCAAAGAGCATCTTCAACTGGGCACTAACGCCCCCAAAGTAAACTGGAGAACCTATGATAATACCATCTGCTTTTGCCATCTTTTCTAGTATATCGTTTATATCGTCCATTATTATACACTTGCCCTCTTTTTTACACTCATCACAGGCTAAACAGGGATTTAACTCTTTTTCTGCTAAGGATATGTATTCTGTCTCAATACCCTCTTCTTCAGCAGCTTTTAAGGCTTCCTTTACTAAGAAGGCAGTATTTCCTTTCCTTGGAGAACCACTTATTCCTACTACTTTCAATGTATCACCTCTAGAGTATTATATTCCTTTAGTTTTTTCTATACTCCTTATAATATATTATATCAAACTAAATTATTAAAATATTTTATTTTTATGAATATTAATACTTTAGTGATTATTTAGTAATATCCAACACATTTACAACCTCTCCCACAACTATAACACCTGGAGGTTTAACATTGTTCTCTTTAGCCTTCTTAACAATATCTCCTAAGGTTCCCTTTATCACTTTCTGGCGCTCTGTGGTGCCGTTGGTTATTATAGCCACTGGAGTGTTCTCATCTCTACGGGGATTTTTCAGGAGTTCCTTAACATGATCCTCTAAGTTCGTTATTCCCATAAGTATTACAATTGTATCTCCATTTAGATCCCTCAATCTTACCTGCTTCTCATCTTTATCCTCTGCCTCATGTCCTGTAACTACTGTAAAGGATGTAGATACCTTTCTATGGGTTAAAGGAATACCTGCAACCTCTGGGACACCTATTGCCGATGTAATACCTGGGATAACCTCGTAGGGTATGTTATGTTTCTTTAAATAGAGTATTTCCTCTCCTCCCCTACCAAATACAAAGGGATCTCCACCTTTTAACCTAACTACAACTTTGTTTTCCTTGGCCTTTTCTACCAACAATCTATTGATATCCTCCTGTTTGTAGGAGTGTTTTCCCTTCCTCTTACCTACGTATATTAATTCTGCATCTTCCTTGGCGTATCTTAGTAGGTTTTTATTTATCAGATCGTCGTAGATGATTACATCTCCACTTTTTATAGCCTTTAATCCCTTAACAGTAATTAGTTCTTCATCTCCAGGCCCTGCACCTACAAGGATAACCTTCATTATTTTTCACCTTTTATTTATAAAAGCGAAACCAGATTTTTAAAAGATAAAAAATAATAATATATATTATTATAAAAATTATAAATATAAAAAGAAGGTTGTTAAAAATCAAATAAAACCTTTAAACACTGGTAAAATATTATAAAGAGTTAAATACTCTCCTTGAATATCTCCTGAACACTTAAGAAATGGAGTAAATCCCTTAACAACATTATTAATTGGGGATTCCATCAAAAGGTATTAATTCTATTGTAATATAGGGATGCCCAATAGTTAGAGTTAGAAGATAACGAAATCCCCTTTGGGAGATCATCTCTTTTATCCAGTATTTAGGAGTAGGGGAGGTATTTGTATGGGCAGATAGAGGTTTTTTATTTTTTAAATTTTTACCTAATTATTTTATAATTATTTTTATTATTATTTTAAAATATTACTTTGATTGGAAGTAAGGTTGTGATAACTATGATAGTTGTAGGTGTAAGGGACTGTACTATAAAAGAGGATATATTTAAATTAAATCTTCCCTTTCAAATATTAAATGGAGATGTTATAGCAACAGAGAAGCATATTTTACATGCTATAAATCAGGCAAAGTCTAAGGAACCTATCACAAACAGTTTCTGGATGGAGATCCTTGTAAGGGCCTCTGCACAGAGACAGATATCTACCGCCATAGAGATCATAGGGGTGAAAACTGGGAAGGGGAGGAATATCTGTATAGTATGCCCAGATGAGGATACATTAGAGGAGGTATTAAAACATACAGGTGGAAAGATAGATAACTCTGTATTGGATCTAAACCCTGAGAAGTTGGAGAGGATCAGAAAAATATACGATATTAAGGAAGATTATTTCAAAGATGAGGAAGAAGTTGTTAAAAGGATATGTGAAAAAATAAGTGTTATGGAGATAATAAAGTGATAGTATGATAGTTAAGGGAATTAAGGAGTTAACAGAGGAGGAAAAATATAGGATAATAAATAGAAATAAGATGAACCTAGAGGAGATAATACCGACAGTTAAGGAGATACTTGACAACATTAAAAATAGAGGAGATGAGGCTCTAAGGGAATATACCAGAAAATTTGATAAGGTAGATATTGAGGACTTCAAGATTTATGAGGAGGAAATAGAAGGGGCTTACAATAAAGTAGATGATAAGGTTGTATCTGCCATAGAGGTGGCTTATGAGAATATAAAGAGGTTCCATGAGATGCAGTTAGAGGGTATTAAAGAATGGGAGATGGAAAGAGATGGAATAAAAACTGGGCAGATAGTTAGGCCTGTAAGGAGTGCAGGGTGCTACGTACCTGGGGGGAGGGCGTTCTATCCCTCTACTGTACTTATGACTGTAGTACCTGCCAAGGTGGCAGGAGTTAAAAGGGTAGTTGTTGCATCTCCACCTTATGGGAAGGAGATAAACCCTGTTACCTTAGTAGCCTCCCATATTGCGGGGGCAGATGAGATATATAAAGTAGGTGGTGCCCAGGCTATAGGTGCTTTAGCCTACGGTACTGAAACAATACCCAAGGTGGATATAATAGTTGGACCTGGGAATATCTACGTAACCTGTGCAAAGATGTTGGTAAGTGGTAGTGAGGTAAAGATAGACTTCCCTGCAGGGCCCTCTGAGGTGTTGATAATATGCGATGAAAATGCAAAAGATGAGTACGTTGCCATGGATCTACTGGCCCAGGGGGAGCATGATCCCAACTCTTCCTGTATATTATTAACTACCTCGAGGGAGAAAGCCCTCTCTATCAGGGATAAGATTTTAGAGTTGATGAAGGATATAGAACGTAGAGGTATTATAGAGAAATCTCTTCAAAATATGGCTATACTCTACGGAGATATTAAAGAGTGTATTGAATTCTCCAACGAGTACGCCCCTGAACATCTAGAGATCATCACTGAAAATCCTAGAGAGATCCTTAAATACATCGAGAATGCAGGGAGTGTATTCCTCGGAGAGTATGCACCAGTACCTGTTGGGGATTACGCTACTGGGACAAATCACGTCCTACCAACTGGTGGTTGTGCAAGGATGTACTCAGGTTTAAGTGTAGATCACTTCTTAAAGAAGATCTCGGTACAGGAACTTAGTAGAGAGGGATTGGAAAGTATATCTGAGACTGTTATAACCCTTGCAGAGATCGAGGGACTGTACAACCATGCAAAGACAGTTAAGATAAGGTTAGGGGATAGTGATGTTTAAGGATAAGGTATGTGAGATATGTGGAGATCCTGCGAAGAACTATCTCTATGGGACCTTTCTATGCGATAGGGAGGAGTGTATAGAGAAGGCCAAGATGTTAAGAGGGGGACCTGGAGGACATAAACTGATAAGAGTTGCCCTTGGAAGTGAGAATCCCACAAAGATCAAAGGAACTCAGATGGCACTGGAGAAGGTTATGAAGAATATACTCATTGTTCCTGTAGATGTAGATAGTGGAGTGTCTAAACAACCTTTTGGAGTTGATGAGATTGTAAAGGGGGCTATAAACAGGGCAAAGGGGGCATTTGAGAAGGTCCCCTCTCACTACGGGATAGGTATTGAGGCGGGAGTGGTGGAGATAGGGGGAAAGTATCTGGATATTCATATATGTGCAATTTTTGATGGAGAGGAGTATACCATAGGTACATCTCAGGGATTCCAGATACCTGAAGAGATACTTGAAGAGGTTAGAAGAGGAGAAGAGTGTAGTAAGGCTGTTGAAAAGGTTTACGGTATAAAAGATATTGGAAAAAGGGAGGGCATAATTGGATATCTGACGAAGGACCTTGTAAGTAGGGTAGATCTTTGTAGGGATGCAGTACTTATGGCCATAGTGCCTAGATTACGTAGTTAAGTTTTTGGGAGAATTTTATAATATTTATCACAAAAATAATAAAAAGATTGATTAAAATTAAAAAATAAATAATAAAAATCTTAAAAACTCTTAACGTCCAAATAAAGATATAAAAGAGGTAAAAAAGTAAAAATATGACTACTACCTTCTGGATTATACCATGTATTAGGGAAATAGAACAGGATTCCTGCTGATCTTTTTTAAGAGTTTTTTGTCTCTTTTTTTTATTTGTTAATTTTTTAACCCTAGTTCCCACCAAAGTAATAATATAATAAAATAATAATAAAATAAAAATAAGGATAAAAACTAAAAAAAATTAAAAAGTAATTCTGCCTGTTTATCCAGTGTCCAAAAAAGGTTATATTTTATTTTTACATCTATCAGAATTTATTTATTATTATTCCTCTTAAACTTTTATTTTATAATTACCTTAGTTCCCATCCAAGTAGTGATTAAAGGACAATGAAAAAATGAAAATAAAAATAATTGTTATAATAATAAAAATCATGATTAAAATGATCAGTATAAAATCTATATATAAAAACTATTAAACATTCTAGGATCTTTCTGAACACTTAGGTAAGATAGGAGATCTTACTCTGATATCCAATTATATTGGAGGGCATACAGAGGATCATTATCCTCCAATCTTCTTTTTAAAAATGTTATATTTGAGAGATAGAAAGTTCTTATTTTAAATATTTTCTACATTTTTTATTTTTTTATTTTTATAATTATTTTTATTATTTTTTAAACTATTCTTTTGATGGGAACTAGGGTTTTATAATTATTATTTTTAATATCAATAGGTTTAAACGTTATATGGAATAATAAAATGAAGTAGAAGAAAAAATAAGAAAATAGTTAACATAAAAATACCCTAAATTAAGAATTTTTATATCTTTTCATTACTATTCTTCTGATCACTATCTTGATAGAAACTAGGACTTTTAATAGTTTAATTACTTCCTTCCATAGTTCCTACATATCTCCTTAAGTAATTCCAACTTCGAAATGCCCTCCTCTACTTTAACCTTAATATACCCACAGGGCTCCCAGTGTCTCCTTGGATGACACTTGTTTCTTACCATCTGAGGAGAATACCCCATCTTCTTTAACGTCCTGTATATACTATCCAACTTTGGATTTTTAACACCTAAACTCTTAGGCACTTGTCGTCCCTCCCTTCGACTCCTCTCCCTATCTATATAGACAGGCCAGATAACAATTTCTTTCATCCTATAACCACCCCTCCTTTATAAATATATACATAAGTATAACTATGGTAATCAAAACTACCCCCATAACTATCCAAAACCCATATGGATTATCTACAAGGGGCATATACTTGAAGTTCATACCAAATACACCAGTTATCCAAACAGGGACTGCAAACACTGTTGTAACCATGGTTAATATCTTCATTATCTGGTTCATTCTAATATTCTCTAAGGAAAGTCCCATATCCATCATTGAAACTAACAACTCCCTATATGTAGTCTCCATATCTAACAACTGGAGGGTATCGTAGTAGAGATCCTCTAAATGTTCCCTATCCTCCTGTGTGGTGATTGGCAGATACTTTCTCTTTAATATGGATAAAACATCCTTGTTAGATACTAGAGCCTTGTGGAAGTATACTAGGGTTTTTCTCAGTTGTAGTATCTCCTCTGTTACATTGCCATCTCCATTGATCAGGGCGTCCTCCAATGTGTCTAACTTATCCTCTAAATTTAACAGTATTCTCGAGTAATTTAAAGTAATCTGATTTAAAAGTACATAGAGAAAAAAACCCACCCCCTTCCCCATTAGTGTTTTCGGTTTCTTAGATTTTAGTAAACTATATATCTTCCCAATGGACTTTATCTTGTCAATATGGATGGTTAATACTATATTATCCTTTATAAATATTCCAAAGGAAGTAGTGGTAACCTCCTCCTCAAAGAGAGGAGCCTTATAGATAATCAGATAGTAATCCTCCTCCTCTTCAACCCTTGGAACCTCCTGTTCATCTAAACCTACTTTTAACTCATCTACACTAATACCTATCTTTCTAGAGAGTTTTAAAAGTTCCTCATCTGAGGGTGCATAGCAGTCTATCCATATTAATACGTAATCTCTATAATTTTCTAACTCTTCTAAATCTATTTTAACTATATCCTCTCCCCTGTACCCTAAAATCTTTAGCATACTATCCCAACATTTCTATATATACTATCTATTCCTGTTTCTGTTGTAGAAGAGTACTATAAAGAGAATACCAGTTATTATCGTATATACTACCACAGATACAACAAGTTCTATAAATTGTGCCTCTCCACACAGTAAATTTGAAAACTTAAGTAGGATCTCCCTCAGTATAAACAGAATCACAATCCCAAAGAGAAACTTCTTTAAAATATCTAAGATATCCCTACTGGAGTAGATGATATCGTCTATAGAGTGGGCTACCAGAACTATAAACATACTGAGTACAAAGAGATCTGTAAAATAATAAAGAAATTTACCTACAAAATTGACAAGATCTCCACTGTTAGCCATATTGTAGGAGTAAAATGCTCCTATAATAACTATTAGCAGGGCAATTATATTACCCATTGGTGTAAGTCTCCTAAACTCAAGAGTTTTCTTACCCTCCTTTAAGGATCTCTTTAGATCTTCAATTAAACCTGAACCCTCTGAGAGGATATACAACCCCACTATACCAACGATGATCCTCCAACCAAGATCTGCAAATATGGCGTAGATAACCATGGCAAACCCTATGGATGTAAATATAAAGGGCAGATATTGGGACATCGTTTTCTTAAGGAACTCCTGGATCAGGTAGTAGGTAGACTCTAGATATTCACTCTGCTTTACAACTATCCTCTTTTTCCACACAAACACATTTTTACCCTCTAAGTACTTCAGTACCAACTCGTCCTCCTTACCGTCAGATACGAAATAAACAAATGTGGGCTCGTAGAGATAGAGTAGGAAGTCCAACTGTTCCTTAATTTTCTTGGCACACTCCTTAGATTCCACATCTTTATAACCAGAGATAAGTGCCAACTCTACTTCATATCCTTCTCTTTTCAAATCGTCGTATAACTTCACACCTCCAAGTATGGAGTTTATATCTGTATCTCCTGGATCTGCCAGTCCCAGTTTAATAGCGGCGTTTATACAGTCAGACCTCCCTAGTACTGGAGTTTTAATGTTGGCCTTCCTACCTACATCGTCGTCCATATCTACTATAATAACGAGATATTTCTCCCTATCTCTATTGTAATTTCTATAGTTATTTTCATTTTCAACGTTATTAACAGTGAAAATACCTACAACGTTATTTTTAACCCCCATATATACCCCAATTTCAACAGTTTCATAATAAAATGATAAATTTAAAAATTATAATAATAATTATAATAATTATTTTATTGTTAATAATGATTCAGGTGTCTATCTTTAATCTATTCTTTAAGAGGACTTAATTAAATTTTTTAAGTTTATTACGAAGATTTAGCAGGGAATTTACATAGAGCATAAGAAAGGTAACTATCAGAAATCCGTAGTTAATACCTATCTCACACATAGAGAGTAGTATAGCTGCATATATACAGTATATTTTCCTATCTCCTTTATATATCGACCTACTGAATAAACCTAGTAGTGTTGCAAATAGTAGTCCATAGATACCAAAATCTAAGTATACAGGTCCAAACATGGTAGATGTGAAGTTGTGGGAGTAACCAAAGAGTAACTCTCCAATGAGTCTTTCACCATCTGGGTTCAATACAATCTTACCAAATGTATGGGTTGAGTAGTTTACTATCTTCTCCAACACTGTAATATCGAAGTAGGCTCTGTAAGATAGTATTTTAAGGATACCAATATTCCATCTCTGTCCAGAGGATAGAAGTATTACCTTAGACATAACTGCCAGTATAACTATCAACCCTAGTATCGAGACAACTATTCCCTTAAGAGATATCTTTTTTAGACTGTACCTATAGAGTAAAAAAGAGATAGTAAGTATTAGAATACCTGCTTTATATCCTAAAAGTAGGAGAAGTATAAAGGCTACTATAAAGTAGAGGGCATTACTCATACTTCCATAAACAAGGGCTCCAGTGGAGATAAGCCTTAAGGGATCCTTGGAGATAGCCATCCTAACATCGTAATCCAGTATAGGTATGGTGCCATACTTCACAGTTAGAACTATAAAGGACAGGATGCCCACTATGAATATTATAGTATCCATGTGTGTAAGTATTTTAAGTACAGAGGGTGGGTTTTTTATAATACCATCATTCAAAAACTTATAGACAACAAAAAGGTTTGATACTATCAACACTAAAATAGGATAGATTATAGACATTATATAGGAGTTTGTAATGGTAAAGACTCCGTAAGATATCAGTAGAAACAGTATTATACCGTATATTACAGGAAGTAATGTTTTCAACTGGATATTGAGTATTTTTATCCTACTGAAATACCTGTATACTTTATCCTCTATAAAAAAGGGTATGGAATAGAAGAATATAAAAAAGGTTATCAGTGAAAAAATCTTTATTAATGATGAGTATCCAAGAGAGGGATAGTAAGGAATGGCAAGTAGGAAGATAGCTAAATGTCCAAAAGTTATTATAAAAACAGGATGTAGAATATACCTCTCTAAAAAACTCATTATTTTAGTAAACTTTTTAATACTACCACCTTAAATTAGGGAGTGTTTTATCTTTATTGGTTGTGATTATACATACACTATACCAAAAAATTTATATAGAACTACTGAGGAATGGATATATAAGAATAAAAGAGGTGATAAAGGTATGTTTGGAAGGGATCCATTCAGTGAAATAGAAAAATTAATGGCAGAGATGTTTATGACCCCTATGATGGGAGTATCTACTAGAAGAGGAGCTCTAACTTCTACTGGTTTGGAGATCTCAGGTAGAGGATTCATGCCCATTACAGTAATAGAGGGAGACAACAATATAAAAGTTATTGCAATGCTCCCTGGTGTAAATAAGGAAGATATCGTATTAAACGCCATTGGAGACACCTTGGAGATCAGGGCTAAGAGGGCACCTTTGATGGTAACTGAATCTGAGAGAATCATATACTCCGAGATACCTGAAGATGAAGAGGTATATAGGGTAATAAAATTACCTGCAACTGTAAAGGAGGATGCTGCAAGTGCCAAGTATGAAAATGGACTTCTAATCGTAAACCTACCAAAGGCTGAAACCTCTATTAGAAGAGGTATTAACATAGAGTAAAAAGAATATCTCTATTTTTTATTTTTTAAAGAATAATTATATAGGATTTTTTTTAATTCTTTTTTTATTTAGTATTAACCTATATCAAAATAACAATTTAAAAACCCTAGTTCCCATCAAAGTGATAATATAAAAAATAATAATAAAATAAGAAATAAGAATAAAAACTAAAAGTATAAGAAGAATGTATTAAAATCAAAATAAGAGATAATCTCCTGGGATACTCTAACATACTATGGAAGTGGAGCAGATCCTTTTTTAATAGATTACTATTATTAACTTTATTATTTTTTTTATTATCTAAATCTTACTTTGATGGGAATTAAGGTTTATTTTATTATTATTCCTCTTAAGATTTTTATTATTTTTATCATAATAATTATTATCCTTCTAATTACAATCTTGATGGGAATTAAAGTAATTTAAAAATATTAAATAAAAATAATATTAGTTAAGAGGATTTACCTTATTTGATATCTAGATTTTGTTCAAAAAGAATGTATTTTCCTGTTTTTAATAATATCTTTTAATTTTTATTATAATTATAAATCTTTTTATTTTAGTTATTTTTTAGTTATAAAAAAAATAAAAAAGGAAATGAAAAACCAATTAAGACCTCTCTATCCTCACTGCTTCCCCATTCCTCCACTCCACAAAGATAGGCTCATCTGGGAGATCTTCCAAGGTTTTGAAGTACTCTACTGCTGCCTTTGTACCCCATCTGTCGGAACCTGCCAGGAGGACAACTGTATGGCCATCGATCTTAATTACCTCTATCACTCCCCTATGTTTTCCTGGGTATTCGTTTGTTACTCTTACTGGGAAGTAATTCAGGTACTTTTTCACAACTGGGTTTGCTACAGGGCCCCCTATGAGAATACAGTCTTCTTTTATCTCTAAGGATCTGTCAGTTATATTTACATCGGTTTTTAGGTACTTTGCTGAGAGGTTGATGTCTATCTCGGAACCTACAATAAGTTTTGTTTTATATACGAAATACATTATATTTTCTGATTTGATATCCCTTGCTACTATCTTAGTGAGAGGTGATGGTCCTCCTCCACTGGAAGTGTAAGGAGTATCTCTTTCATCTGTAGATCTTTTTATAGTAGTTTTCTTTGGTGGTAATTTTGCTGAGAGTGTAACTTTTACAACGGGATCTTTTATTAGTGTTATCTCCAATACTCCCTTGACAGGTATTCTGTACCATCCTATTTTATTCCCTATATCATTTTCTACCAGGGTTACTGTGGTAGTTCCATCGAATACTGTGACCTTTTCTACAGTTAGATTGCCTATTGGTATTCTAACTGTTATAAATCCTTTCTTGGAGGTATTTTCTGCCTTGAAGGAGATAGTAGATATTACCTTGTTTCCTACTTTTGTAGTATTCACTGTTTTATTATTTATTTTAAAATTCTGAGCTAGCACTGGTGTTATATTTTCTTTAATTTTTTCAACTACTTCTTCTACATCAGATTCGTTTTTAATTGTTTTATTTGTAATATTATTTGCCACTTCGAGGATTTTAGTTATGTTTTCAATTATACTTTCGTTTATAATTATATTTGTACTTTCGTTAAGTATTGGTATTAACAATGTGTCATTTAAGTTTTCTGCTTTTAATTTTGTTATGTTTATATCTTCTGTTATTATTAATTCCACTGGATATATATCTTTAATATTTTCACTTATTTTTATATTCTTTATATCTATAGCCACTCTTTTGAAAGGATAACCTCCAATATCTGAAAGGATTATTTTATGTAATATTATTGAGTAGGTTGTATCAGTTACATTAAAGGTAATATTAGTTATTGAGAAATTTCCAGATTTAGAGAAGTTGTAACCTGTTATAAATAATATATTGTTAGATAGACTCCAATTGGATATCCCTATTGAAGTAACATTTATTACTGATAGGTTTTCTAATTTGATATATATGTCATATCCTCCAACAGGTCTTTTCTCTGGGATATTTAAAACATCTAATGTTGCCCATATGGTATTATTATCTTGAGAGATTTTGTACAGTTTGACATAGGTGGTTACTGGTCGAACTTCAACTACCTTCACAATTTTGTTATCATCCTCATTCTCCTCGGGTACTACGTTCCCGACATCTACAACTGCCACTATGGTGTATGGTTTAATCTTTTCAGGAGTCCAGTTGAAGGTTAAAGTTTTACTTTCTCCTATCTTTAACCCATTTACAGTTATAGATCCTATCTTGTTAGCATCTGCATATAGATCCACTGAGAAGGATCTGCTATTATTTAAATGACCGTTGTTAGTTATGGTTACATTTATTGGAGTGTTTATTCTGTAGTAAGGAGTATCTATGGAGATGTTTGTTATGTTTAGGTTAGGTCCTCTAATGGTGACCGTTGCTGGATTGATAGTTATATTTTTGAAGAGATAGCCATCTACATCAGATATATTTACTTCCTCGAAGCTAATACTTATAGTGCTTACACCTATAACTTTGAATATTGCCGTAGCTATTATACTAGAAGTATTTATTTCCCCGTCTATTATCTTGAATATAACTTTACCTCTTTCGAAGGTTATATTTTTAAGATCTTGTGTAGCATTTACAAGGAATGTGAAATTAGTGCATGTTAGTACCTGTGGATCGTAAGTTAGTACTCCCTCTATTCCCTTTACAGGTCTTCTGTAATCAACACCATATAGGGAGATATTTACAGTGAATGTATCGTCTAAGTCAGTTGTTAAGTTTGATGGATTTATTTTTATGTATATTGGTTTCTCAGTAACTTTAACTACCTTCACAATTTTGTTATCATCCTCATTCTCCTCGGGTACTACGTTCCCGACATCTACAACTGCCACTATGGTGTATGGTTTAATCTTTTCAGGAGTCCAGTTGAAGGTTAAAGTTTTACTTTCTCCTATCTTTAACCCATTTACAGTTATAGATCCTATCTTGTTAGCATCTGCATATAGATCCACTGAGAAGGATCTGCTATTATTTAAATGACCGTTGTTAGTTATGGTTACATTTATTGGAGTGTTTATTCTGTAGTAAGGAGTATCTATGGAGATGTTTGTTATGTTTAGGTTAGGTCCTCTAATGGTGACCGTTGCTGGATTGATAGTTATATTTTTGAAGAGATAGCCATCTACATCAGATATATTTACTTCCTCGAAGCTAATACTTATAGTGCTTACACCTATAACTTTGAATATTGCCGTAGCTATTATACTAGAAGTATTTATTTCCCCGTCTATTATCTTGAATATAACTTTACCTCTTTCGAAGGTTATATTTTTAAGATCTTGTGTAGCATTTACAAGGAATGTGAAATTAGTGCATGTTAGTACCTGTGGATCGTAAGTTAGTACTCCCTCTATTCCCTTTACAGGTCTTCTGTAATCAACACCATATAGGGAGATATTTACAGTGAATGTATCGTCTAAGTCAGTTGTTAAGTTTGATGGATTTATTTTTATGTATATTGGTTTCTCAGTAACTTTAACTACCTTCACAATTTTGTTATCATCCTCATTCTCCTCGGGTACTACGTTCCCGACATCTACAACTGCCACTATGGTGTATGGTTTAATCTTTTCAGGAGTCCAGTTGAAGGTTAAAGTTTTACTTTCTCCTATCTTTAACCCATTTACAGTTATAGATCCTATCTTGTTAGCATCTGCATATAGATCCACTGAGAAGGATCTGCTATTATTTAAATGACCGTTGTTAGTTATGGTTACATTTATTGGAGTGTTTATTCTGTAGTAAGGAGTATCTATGGAGATGTTTGTTATGTTTAGGTTGGGACCTTTAACGGTGACTGTGGCGGGGTGGATTATAATTTTATCTTTATTATATGAATGTCCACTATCGTTAGCTATTACTGTCTTTTTCAAAGTTATATTTATCTCTCCAGGCTTTAATGTCTTGAAGGATAGAACAGCTAAGGTGAAATTACCATAGGGTGACTCAGAGAACCATATTAAACTTATTTTTCCAGAAGAAAGATTTACTTCTTTTAAACTAGCATTTTCTCCAACTTCACTTAACTTAATATCAGTTAAATTCACTACGTTAGAATCATAACTTATCTCAGTTTCAAAACCTCCACATTTTCCATCCTCAGGTACATTCTTTACAACTAAAGTTAAGTTAAAAATATTTCCTACCTCTACCTCCACATTACTAGGTACAAGTTCTACTGTGATATCCTCTCCATAACAGATACCAATCAATGACATCAATAAAATTGCTATTAAAAACTTCCATTTCATACCCTTTCACCCCAAAAAATATTTTAAAAATGATAAAAGAAGGAATTAAATTAATTCGCAGTATAAGGTTCTGCAGTGTTACTCTCTGGGTAGTACCTCAGGAAGAAGTGGGTTGTTCTTCCCTTGAATGCCTCAGGATGTATTATAGCACCTAAGTCCATTAGAACCTCGTCGGTTTTCATCAGTCCAAGTTGCCAGTAGTCATCACTTATACAGAATAACCTTCCATTTTGCACAGCTTTGAATTCCTTATATCCAGGGTGATCCTCCTTAAAGGTATCTAAGTACTTAGTTGTTGATGGCACTACCCATATATCAGCGTCCTTTGCCCTCTCTGCAAAGGTTTCATAGTCTATCTTTGCACTACCTGTACCTGGATAGTCGGTGAATATGTAAGATGCGTGGCAGAAGTCCATTATTCCCTTGGCAACGTAGGATTGAGCCTTAGGTACAGATACACCCCATCCTCGATAGTTCTTACCCCAGGCAACTAACACATTTGGATCACAGTTGTAGGTTCTTCTCTTTACATCTAAGGATCTCTTCTCAACCCTTGTGAAGTACTTCTTGGCAGCATCTTCCTTGTTGTAGAATGCTGCAAACATCTTTACCCATTCACACCTTGCTAAGTATGTTGGTTCCAAGTACTCTGCATTTGCAACGTAGGTTATATTTAACTCCTTACACATTTCTATTATTGCATCTCCATCGTACCCTGGATATACGAATATTACCTGTGGAGAGATATTTACTATTAGATCCCAGTTTGGCTCCCGGGTTGAACCAACGTCTATTATAGATCCATTCTCAAGTCTCTTCTCTATCTCCTCAAAGTACCACTTGTATCCACTACCCCACATAATTCCCTTTATTGAGGATATCACAGATCCATCGTCATTTAAGGGCATCATTAGTGCAATGTGTGTTGAACTCATGACGACAACGTTCTCCAGTGGTACATCTATTACTATATCGTACTTACCTTTAGCCCATTCAGGTACTGGCTGGGACTTGTTCTTCAGTAAGATTTTCTGATCTTTATCATCCACGAATATCTTATAAGCCCAACTCTCTCCCTCATATGGATTTACTTCATTACCCTCCTCGTCGTAGTACTTTAGATTCATGTTTTGAGCATACTTTATAGGTTCTTTCAATTTCTCGTAATTTTTAAATAGATACACTACATCTGCAATGTCTATACTGTTGTCACAGTTTAGATCTCCGTCTTCAAACGGTAGGTTCCTATTTTTAAATAGATACACTACATCTGCAATATTTATTTCACCATCTTCATTTACATCCCCAAATCTGTAATTGTAGTTGCTCTCTGCAAATACGGGCATTATTAATATTAATAAAGTTACAACACTTAGTATTACTTTAGGAATAATATATATGTTTTTTGTCATAATATGCCACCTCAAAACTTTTTTATATTACTAAAATATATTAAAAAAATATTTTCTATTATTTTTAAATAAACTAATCACAGCCCTATTTTTTACAGAACTTTATATTTATATATTACGGTTTATTTTATAAAATTTAAAATTTACTTTAATTCAGATATTTTTTAATAAGATAGAGAAATAGAAGGAGGGTGAATTATGAAGAAAATATTTCCCATAAGTATACTATTTGTAGTTTTGCTATTAGTAGAAGGGGTTTTAGCGTCAGAGAATATCTATCTAAAGGTAGACATGCCTAAAAAGATAGAAATAGGTAAAAATTTTACCATAGATGTAGATGTTAATTTAAATAGAAATATCTCTGGTTTTGAATGTAAGATCGACACACCTATCTACGGTGCAGAGTGTATCCAATTTATAAATGCTACGGGAAATGAAAAAATAAAAGAAAAAGCAGGGAGATTTTACCTATTAGATTTAAAAAATAACTCAGTGTTTATCAGATTTGTTCTTTTAGATAAACCTCTAAATTCAGATTTCCATCTAATTACAGTAAAAGGAAGAGCACTAAAAAAGGGGAATCTAACTATTAGATTCAGTGCAGTAGCCTCAGATGAAAATGGTAATGCCATCAAAATATCTCCCGTAACCTATCACTTAGAGATAGTTGGTAACAGCCAGGACAGTAGCAAAAAAACAGAGGATAATAACGTATTCTCTTGGATAATTGAGATCATATCAAATATCCTAAGAATGATATTCGGTGGTTAAATGAGGAGGGTTTTCTATATTTTTATTACCTTACTATTTTTTTCAATGTTTTTCACTAATACCTATGCTCTGGACAGTATAGTTGTGAAGTTAGATCCTGATTATGTAAAAACCTATGAAGAACCGGTATATTTTAAGATATGTGTAGAGAACATACCTCCAAGGGAGAGTTTAGGTACACCATCAATATATTCCGATCCTGAAATAATAGATGGAGGATGCCTTGGAGTTGATATATATATTAATTACTCCTCTGAACATTTAAAACCTATAGGATTCAATTGGAGTGAGGAATTTAAAAATGTAAAAATGAAAGAATATAGATTTGAAAATGGAACGTTCTATCTCAGTATTTCCTTTCAGGATCCTAAAGAAGGTAATATATGTCTTGGTACTCTAACTTTCAGTCCCATTAAAAAAGGTAGAACTACTTTAAATCTTTCAGGTATAGTAAGTTCCGAATATGGAATAACATACAGTAATAAAAATAGATACTATATAGATTATGGTAAAACTTCCCAACGTATTGAATATTATCCAAATACTGAATTTCACGGTGCAACGGTAGTTATTGAAGGAGAGGGCAACTATATTAACTACTCCACGAAGTTGGAAGAAACTTTGGGTGAAAGTAATATCGTAGATGAAGAAAGTTCAGAATACAGAGGTAAAGTTATCAATAATATAACAGTTATTATTAATCAGGATGTTCCCAAGGTTGTTGTAAAAGAGATTAATATATCAGAAGGAAAACCCAATATTACCGTTATAGTAAACACTTCAGAGGTGTTAGATTATAAATTGTTAATTTACACTTTCATAGGTAGTTTATTATCAGGTATTCTTTTCGGAGCAATAATGAAGTTGATGAGGATAGTATGAAACCCATAACTATTTTGTTGTTAATGGTATTTTTTTTATTTATTCCACTATCTCAAGGAGAGAACATTACAGTGGAACTTGTACCTCGTAGTGTAGAGGTAGAGATCGGAAGTACCTTTAACTTAGATCTAGTTGTAAAGAATGTTCCTGAGGATGGAAAGTGTCAAGGTTTTGAAACTGAGATACATTACGATCCTGATATTGTAAATTTAAGTAATATTCAATTAAGTGAGGTTGGAGAGAGAGCTGGTGATTTTACTACTATAAAGATAAACCCCACCTATGGATACATGTCTCTAATGTGGCTCTCTGATCCACCCTATGGTAACTTTACCTTGGCTACCCTCTCCTTCAAGGCGTTGAATCCTGGAGAGGTAAATGTAACTTTAAGAGATGTAGCAATATCTGACGAGAATGGACATTCGTATAAAAATATAGTGAAATATCCAGCAACAGTAACAGTGAAATCCATAAATGAATCCATAGGAATTCTAACACTGAAAAATTTCAAGATAAACAGTAAAATAGATGGTATTTTATCTCTAATTGTGGCAGAAACACCTGTAAAGAATATATCTGGAAAAATAGTTTTTAGTAACGTATCTCTCGTAGGAGTGCCCGTACCTCTCGATGTAGGCATGTCTAGAAATTACAGTTACTCCATAGAGAATAATACTTTCTTATTCTTCACAGCCCTCTCTAAGGAGTATGAAAATAAAACAGCATTTAATTTCTTAAAGATACCATTATTGATAAACAGTTCCTCTTACAACATATCTATAAATCTATGGATAAACGGAAAGTTAGTAGAAAATGTATCTATTATTAAGGAGGAAAATACCACTCCAAAATACAGTGGTTTAATTTTCTATGTAGATGGAGATTATAGAGAGAAGATAAACATATCCTTAGGTTATTCAAAAGAAATAAAATTAAAAGTATACAACGTTAATAGAAACCTCACCAATTTCTCTGGATGTATCTTTATAAACAACTCCCTCTTTAAAGTTTCTAACTACAGAGTACCTGAGTACTCTAAAATATATAAGAGGATAAATTTCTCCAACATTACCTACAACAACAGTTATCTATACTTTAACATCTCCCTTACAAATGGAACAAATGGGACTTACAGTATATTAAAATTTACAATATCTCCCAAGGTTAATGAAAACATCTCCTCTCTTATTTATCTAGAAAATCTTTCCATATACGAAAACTGTACAGAATTATCACTTCCCTATAAAAATCTCACAGTAAATATAATAAAAAGAAGAGAGAATACGCCTCCAAAGTTGAAAGTAGTTCTCTTTATAGAGGATAATAAAAAAGTTCATTTCAGAGCCTTAGGTTACGATGCAGATAACGAGACGTTGAGATACTTCTGGGACTTTGGAGATGGGAAAAATTCAACGTTACAGGATCCTGTACATATATACACTAACTGTACTACATATTTAGTATCCTGTACAGTGTGGGACAGTTTTAATGAGAGTGATAAGGTAGAGTTCATACTTCCTATAGTAGATGTATCACCCCTTGAATCCTACTCTATAATTGATATAAATACTTCTCATAACAACTCTAAAAACTACACCATTTATTTAAATCTCTCTTTAAAAAATCCCTTTGAATATAAAGTAGGAGGATACATCAACTTTGTAAATTACTACAACAATTACTACCCCCCAAAGCTACAGTACTATATAGAGTTAGATCCTAATGAGACTAAAAGTTTACTGATCCCCATTAATATCACTAAATCCTGTGACATAAAATGGAATGTAGTGTATTATCCACTATACAAGGATAAACTCCTAGGGGATGCGGAACTTAAGTACTATCAATGGGATTTTGAGAAAAAGATAGATGTATCAAAGTACAGTAAAAAACCCATAGAGGAGAGTATAGTATATAAATATATAAATACTTACTCCAAGGTAGTGAATATCAGTACTCCCAAGGTAGTGGTGAAGATAATAAGGTGTTACGATGGAGAGTATATCGTATCTAAGGATATTGTTGTTAGTACAAAATCTATATACTTCTACATCGCTACGTCTCTCTCTGGGTTTATGATAGGATTGATAACAATATTAACTGTTATAAAAAAGAGAGGATTATAAATATTATAATTTTTGCTCTAATTATATTATTTTTTTATTTAATAATTATTATCAACGGTGAAACTTTGAAATACAAGAGGTTTCTAACGGTATTCTTTATATCACTTGTTATACTCACTCTTTTATCCTACGTAAGTATCAAAGAGGGTACTATTCCTATAAAGGATGAACAGTTGAAAAAATACCTCCTAGAGGGAACCTCTGGCAATCCTATTATTGATAAGATAATAGGGAAGTTAAGACTACCAAGAACTGTGGGAGCCATCATTGTCGGAATGGGGATTGCAGTTGCAGGGATACTTATGCAGGGATACTTCCGGAATCCTCTGGCAGATCCCTATCTAATGGGTGTGGCAAGTGGTGCCTCCTTAGGTGTTGTGTTGTATATATTCACATCTCTACTTTTCAACTTAGGGTTTCCTCGTTCACTATATGGCTTTATCCTTGCAGCCTATATAGGTTCTCTGATTACCATGTTTGTAGTTATCAACATCGCAAGGGTTGTTAAACAGACTGCAACCTTACTGATAAGCGGTATTATGATAGGTGCCATAGCCTCTGGATTTACCACTATAGTGGTATATACTGCAGACTTTCTCGGCGAGGAGAGATCTGAACTCTCTGGGTATCTTATGTGGGGTATGGGTTCTGTAAATAACTTAACTTGGGATCAGATCCGAATCATGACTTCACTAATCATCCCTGTAGTTATACTATCCTACATATTACTATCGAAAAAACTTGACGCCAATCTCCTTGGAGAGATGTACGCCCAGAGTGTAGGGGTTGATATAAAGAGTTTAAGGAGGTGGTTGATAGTACTCTCCTGTATATTAACTGCAACGGTAGTGGCTTTTACAGGGCCTATAGCCTTCGTGGGAATGGTATGTCCTATAATAAGTAGGATGGTAGTGGGAACTTCAAAACACCTCTATGTAATACCTACAACTGCCCTCTTAGGTTCCATATTTGTACTTCTTGCAGATATACTTACAAGACCTGGAGTTCTGATACCTACATCCTCTAACAATCTGCCTCTTCTATGTCCTCTATCTATAATAGGGGCGCCTATAGCTATACTGATATACTTAAAGATAAGGCGTATGGGGATATAATGAGTTATTATAGATACTTTGTAATAACTACTCTACTAATTTTTATAGCGATACTCGTTATACTATGTATGTACTATGGAGGAAATGCCAGATCTATCACCTTAGGAGATACTACAGATTTTATTCTATATGAAACAAAGGTTATGTTAAACAGCATATATCATAAAATCACTGGAGAGGATCTCTTCTATCTACCTCCTCTAAGTGAAGAGAAGAAATTTAAATATACACTTTTAAAAGAAGTACGTTTTCCCCCAATTTTCGGAGCCATTATTGTAGGGATAACCCTATCTGCATGTGGTTTAATGCTTCAGACACTCTTTAGGAATTTACTAGCCTCCCCCTATACTACAGGTATATCTAGCGGTGTACTATTTGCAGTTACTTTGGTAATATTTATAGACAGTATTGCACAACTCTTTTCCATCCTCAACATAGATGAGAAGATAGTTGCCGGCTGGTGTGGAGGTATATTATCCCTAATAATACTCCTTATAATAGCACTTAGAGTTAAGGAGGTAAATGGTGTTCTAATTGTTGCCCTCCTCTTCAGTTATCTCTTTAGAGGCATAAGTTCCTATTTAATAGCAAATGGAGAGGAACTCTCTATTGTAGAGTACTATATGTTCATAGTTGGAAGTTTAACAAGGGTTAATTTAAACAATCTTTTACCTCTTACCCTAATCACTTTAATCTTTGTGATAGGTAGTGTATTTTTAATAAAACCTCTAAAC